>DATLIF010000540.1:0-2425 GCA_035539575.1 Fimbriiglobus sp.
CACCCCCTCACCCACTCACGCCCTCACCCCCTCATCTTCATTCCTGCGGGTACAGCGCCGTGGAGAGGTAGCGTTCGCCCAGGTCGGGCAGCACGGTGATGATCGTCTTGCCGGCGTTCTCCGACTTCTTGGCGAGGGTGACCGCCGCTGCGACCGCCGCCCCGCAGCTAATTCCGCAGAGCATCCCCTCTTCCCGCGCCAGACGGCGGGCCATCTCGAACGACTCGTCGTCGGTCACCTGGACCACGTCATCGATGAGCGTGTAGCCGCCCTTCTTCGCCCGCGCCAGCCCGTCGAGGACGACCCCCGGGATGAACCCGGCGCCGAGGCCCTGGATCTTGTGCCGTCCCGGCCGTACCTGGTCGGCCGGTACTCCTTCCTTGATGTGCTGCGTCAGCACCGGGCTGGCCGTCGGCTCGACCGCGACACACTGGATGTTCGGGTTGCGGGGCTTGAACACCTCGCCGCAGCCGACGATCGTCCCGCCGGTCCCGACCCCCGACACGAAGATGTCGAACTTGCCGCCGTCGGTCGCCTTCCAGACCTCCTCGGCGGTGGTCTTGCGGTGGACCTCCGGGTTCGCGGGGTTCTGGAACTGCTGCGGGATGAACGCCTTGCCCTCGCCGCCGTGCTCGCGGAACAGTTCCTCCGCCCGGCCGACGGCCCCGCACATGCCGCGCTCCGCCGGGGTCAGGTGCAACTCGGCCCCGAACGCCTTCAGCAGCCGCCGGCGTTCGAGCGACATGCTCTCCGGCATCGTGATGACTAGCCGGTAGCCCTTGGCCGCGCAGGCGAACGCCAGCCCGATGCCGGTGTTGCCGGAGGTCGGCTCGATGATGACCGTGTCCTTCTTGATCATCCCGTCTCGCTCGCCGGCCTCGATCATCGACACTCCGATGCGGTCCTTGACCGACCACAGCGGGTTGAAGTTCTCCAGCTTGGCGATGACGGTCGCCTGGCACCCCTCGGTGACGCGGCGGAGCTTGACCAGCGGGGTGCCGCCGATCGTCTCGGTCATGTTGTCGTAGATCCTGGGGCGGATCGACGTGGTGTCCTGCATGGCGATCTCCGGGCGGGGAAACCTGAGCAAGGTTATCAAATTGTGTGCAATTCTAGCGTCGAGGCCGATACGAGCAAGACCGGACGCGAATGGGACTACCAGCGGGTAGCAGTCCGGCCGAAGGCTGGACGCCAGGACGTGGTCCTCGATCGGCTCACATCAGCCCGCTGATCGGCTCGCCGGAATAGACGAAGTGCGGTCGGCCCTCGGCGTCCTGCCAGTGGGCGGTTTTCGGAACGCCCAGCACGTTGTAAATCGTGGCCGCGAAGCTCTCCGGCGACTGCGGGTCGGTCGCGGGGAAGGCGCCGTTCTTGTCCGAGCTGCCGACGACCCGGCCGCCCTTCACCCCGCCGCCGGCCAGCCACACCGTCTGCACCGCCCCCCAGTGGTCGCGGCCTGGCAACTTGTACTCCGGCTCCGGCTTGATCTTCGGCGTGCGACCTAACTCGCCGGCCATCACCACCAGCGTCGAGTCGAGCAGCCCGCGCTCGGACAGGTCGTCCACGAGCGCCGCCATGCCCCGGTCGGTCGGCGGGAACAGCTTGTCCTTGAGGTGCGGGAAGGCGTTGCCGTGCGTGTCCCACGTCTCGTTGTTGCCGAGGTTCACCTGCACCAGGTTCACCCCCGCCTCGACCAGCCGCGCCGCCATCAGCAGCGACCACCCGAATGCGTTGCGGCCGTACCGGTCGAGATCCTTCGCCGGAGCTTTCGAGAGGTCGAACGCTCGCCGCACCCGGGCGTCGGTCAGCAGCGACACCGCGTCTTGCCGCGAGCGGTCCAGGCCGACGGCCGCGGCGTCCAGCGCGGTCCGTTTTGAGTCGATGGACTTGAGGATGTCGAGCCGGGCGTCGAGCCGCAGCGGGTCCACGCCCTGCGGCAGGGTCAGGTCCGGCAGCACGAAGCCCTTGCGGGCCGCAGTGTACGGCCGCTGGAGGTGGTCGAACTCGTACCCGGGGTACGCGCCGTACGCCTTCGGCTCGAACGCGGACGCTTCGAGGAACCACGGGTCGCCGCGGCGGCCCATCACGCCGCCGAACTGCCCGGGAAGGATGAGGCCGTCGTTGTGGATCAACCGCTCGGGCAGCACGACCGCCGGCGGCAGGTTGTTCCGCGGCGCGGTCACGGCCCCGGTGATGGACGCGATGCTCGGGTGGTCGCTCGGCTGGGGCCGCTTGCGGTCGAACCCGGATGGCAGGTCGGACCGCCCGGTAAGCATGATGTGGTGGCTGGTCCCGTGGTCGTTCGACGGGTGGGTCAGCGACCGCACCAGCGCCCACCTGTCCGAGCGGGCCGCCAGCATCGGCAAGTTCTCGCAGACACGGACGCCGGGCGTCTTCGTGGCGATCGACTGGAACTCACCGCGGA
>DATLIF010000541.1:0-8854 GCA_035539575.1 Fimbriiglobus sp.
GAGATGGCGGAGGGGTTCGCCAAGGAGTGCGCGGTCGTCACCCACTACCGGCTCAAGACCGTCGAGCAGAACGGCAAGCGCAACCTGATCGTGGACCCCGAGGCGGAACTTGAAGAACCGCTGATCATCCGCCCGACCTCCGAGACGATCATCTGGCGGACCTACAAGGACTGGATCCAGAGCTACCGCGACCTGCCGCTACTCATCAACCAGTGGTGCAACGTCGTCCGCTGGGAGATGCGCACGCGCCTCTTCCTGCGCACGGCCGAGTTCCTCTGGCAGGAGGGGCACACCGCCCACGCCACCCAGAAGGAGGCGGAGGACGAGACGCTCCAGATGGTGCGGGTGTACCAAAAGTTCGCCGAGGAGTTCATGGCGATGCCGGTGCTGGTCGGGCCGAAGACCGAGGGGCAGAAGTTCCCCGGCGCGGTGTACACGTTCTGCATCGAGGCGATGATGCAGGACGGCAAGGCGCTGCAGGCCGGCACGTCGCACTTCCTGGGGCAGAACTTCGCGAAGGCGTTCGACGTCCAGTTCCAGAGCGAGCAGAACAAGCAGGAGTACGCCTGGGCGACGAGCTGGGGCGTCAGCACGCGCCTCATCGGCGGCCTGCTGATGACGCACTCGGACGACAACGGGCTGGTCGTGCCGCCGCGGCTGGCCCCGACGCACGTCGTGATCTGCCCGCTGGGCCGCAACGAAACCGAGCGGGCACCTGCCCTGGCCGCGGCCGAGAAGCTCGCCGCCGAGTTGCGGGCGCTGCCGCGGGACGAGTTCTTCGGATACGAGCCGATCGCGGTGAAGATCGACAACGACATGAAGAACTCGCCCGGCTTCCGGTTCGCCGAGTACGAGGTCCGCGGCGTCCCGGTGCGGGTGGAGATCGGGCCGAAGGACATCGAGAAGAGCGCCTGCGTGGTCGCCCGCCGCGACGTGCCCGGCAAGGAAGGCAAGCAGTTCGGCATCCCGCTGACCGACGCCGCGGGGTACGTCGCGAAGCTGCTGCGCGACATCCAGCAGGCGCTCTACGACAAGGCGAAGGCGTTCCGCGAGGCGAACACTGTGACCGCGAACACGCTGGACGAGTTCCGCGGCTACTTCCCCGCCGAGAAGGACGACGAGGAGTCCGGGACGGGCGTGCTGAAGTTTGTCTGGGCGCACTGGGACGGTACCCGGGAGACGGAGCAACACGTGCAGAAGGAGTACAAGGCGACGATCCGCTGCCTGCCGTTCGACGGCCCGACCGAGGAGGGGACGTGCATCTTCACCGGCAAGCCGTCGGCGAAGCGGGTGGTATTCGCGCGGGCGTATTAAGGCGAACGGCCGGCGTGAGCCGGCTGGTGGGCACGTGCCGCACCAGCCGGCTCACGCCGGTCGTTAGCAGTGATAGCGCTTTTTGAATCGACACTTCCGCAGTAAACATTACGATGATCGCACGGTCCGGCGGGGGTGTCCCCGCCGGACGGCGTTTCCGTGTCCGCACAGGACCACCCGTTCCCCACCGGAGTCCGATGATGTTCCTCAAACGCTCTCTGGCCGCGGCCCTGATGCTGGCCGCGGGGGTAGCGCTGGCCGCCCGGCCCGACGACAAGGCCCCGCTCGCCGACGGCAACTACCTGCTGAGTACCGTCAGCGGCACCGGCGAGCGGGCCCTGTGCGTCCTGAAGGTCGAAGCGAAGGACGGCAAACCAACCGCGACCGTCGTCGCGTCCATGCCGAACACCGAGGTGACGGTCAAGGAGTTCAAGGCGTCCGGTAAGGACGTGACGCTCACCGTCGCCCTGAAGCAGTCCAGCAGCGGCCGCGTGTTCAACTCGGAGCAGACCTTCGCCGGCACTGCCGGCGGCGATCCGAAGGCGGTCCTCGGCACCGTCGGAAGCGACCAACTCCCGCAGCGGGCGAAGCTGGCCGCCACCGACAAGACCGAACTCGACCGGGACAGCGTGCTCGTCCGCGGCCCGGCGGCCGAGGCACTGATGAAGGTGCAGCAACTCACCAGCCGGTCGCTCTCCCTGCAGTTCAAGGCCCAGCAGACCAAGGACGCGGAGCAGCGTAAGGAGTTGATGGCGCAGATGGTCGAGGCCCGCAAGGAGGCCGCCGAGAAGGCCCCGGCGATGTACCGCGAGGTCATCGAGAAGCACCCCGGCACCGCCGCCGCGGCGGACGCGGCGATGAACCTGATCCGGGCCGCCGCGACGGCCAAGCTCAGCGCCGACGAGGCGGCGAAACTGGTCGAGGCGGTCCGCAAGGACGCAGGTCAGTACGGCCCGCGGTATGCGAACGCGATCCTCAGTCAGGCGGCCGAGAGGCTGGTCAGCCAGAAGGGGTTGGGCGCCGCCGCGCTGGCCGCGATCGAACCGGCGGCGAAGGCTCTGTCGCCCGACGCCCCGCCGGCCTCGCAGGTGAAGGTGTTGACCACTTACAAGTCGGCGCTGGCCGGCGCCGGCAAGGCCGAGCAGGCGAAGGCGCTGGAGCAGCGGCTGATGCGGTTGGAGAAGGTACTGGACGACGAGTATCTGCGGAAGGTGCCGCCGTTCCAGCCGGTGAAGTACGCCGGGCGCAAGGAGAAGGAGGCCAACCGGGTGGCGGTGATGGAACTGTTCACCGGGGCGCAGTGCCCGCCGTGCGTCGCCGCGGACGTGGCGTTCGACGCGCTGTTGAAGTCGTACGCCCCGACCGACGTGGTGCTGCTCCAGTACCACATGCACATCCCCGGCCCCGACCCGATGACCAACCCGGACACCATCGCCCGGTGGGACCACTACCGCGAGAAGTTCCCCAGCGACATGCGCGGGGTGCCGAGCACCGTCTTCAACGGCAAACCGCAGGCCGGCGGCGGCGGCGGGATGACCAACGCCGAGAAGAAGTTCGAGCAGTACCGCGACATTCTCGACAAGGCGCTGGAGCAGTCCACCGACGTGAAGCTGGCCGGCACCGCGAAGCGCGACGGCGACAAGCTGACCGCGACGGTCGAGTTGACCGGCATGAAGGAGCCGAAGAAGGGCGTCGTGTTGCGGCTGGTGTTGGTGGAGGAGACCATCCGCTACGCCGGCAGCAATGGGGTACGGTTCCACCACCACGTGGTGCGGTCACTCTTCGGCAAGCCGGCCGGGCTACCGGTGGCGGACCTGAAGGACGGCAAGCACATCGCGTCGGTCGATCTGGCCGACCTGCGGGCGAAGCTGACGGAGTACCTGACCGAGTTCGAGAAGGACCGCCCGTTCTCGAACCCGTCGAAGCCGCTGGACCTGGCGGGCTTGAAGGTGGTGGCGCTGGTCCAGGACGACGAGACCGGCGAGGTGCTGCAAGCAGCGCAGTTCGACGTCGGCGGGTGAGCGATGGGATCAACAGGCGAAGCCGGGAGAACACATCGGTTTCTGTGCCCCCGGCTTCGCTCATGCTGATCGATCCAACGGCTCAACCCCCAGCGAAGTCGAAGTATACGCTCGCCCCGCCGATGGCAGTTGCGCCACGGACCAACTCGTAGCCGAGCCGGTGGACCGCGACCGCCGGCGGAGGTGGCTCCCCGTCGGTGAGATAAGTGTGGACCTTCTGGACACCGTAGTAGTTCAACCGAGAACACAAGGCGTCTCGGACGGCCGGAATCAGCGTGCCGCCGCCGGTCAAGATTAAATCGTCGATCCGGTCATACTGGTGGACGCTCAGGAACCCCTCGGCATCGTCGGCGACCTCCTCGGCGAACCGCCCGATCGTGTCACGGATATTCCCCTTCTCAGCGGCTGTTTCGCCGATCGCGACCCCCCACTTGAGAACATGCTGGCCGCGGTGCCCGAAGCAGCCTTTGTGGAACGCCTCTAGCCGCTGCTGGTCGGGATCAGCGATCACCGCGTCCAGGGCCGCCCGCTTCTCCTCCGGAATGGCCCGACGAACCCGCTGATCGAGGTCGGTCACCCCGAGTGGCTTCGACATGTGGGCCAGCCGCGGTTTGCCGTCGATCTGCCCCTCGACGTGGGCATCGATGTCCTCCAGGTCGAGCCCGACCATGGCGAAATCGGCCGTGTACCCGCCGACGTCCACCACCAGAACCCACGCGGTCTTTGGCTGCTTATTGCCTAGCGAGGCGGCCCGCATCCGGGCGAGCATCCCGGTGTTCTGGAACATCTGACCGTAGTGCGGGGCGGTACGGTTGCGGTGGGTGACGTTCGCCCCCTTGGTAAACGTCCCGATTGCGTTGGAAAGCGGCTCCCGCAGGGTCGGGGTGCGGTCGTCCAACTTCCACCCGGCTTCTTCCAAAATGTCCCGGAGGAGTAGTTCGGCCCCGGCCATCGAACTGAAGCTCGGCAGGGACACACGGACTGGAATCTCGGCGGCCGCACGGCCGATCTGCCTGCGACAGACGGGATCGACGAATGTACGCAGCCAGCGGAAGAATCCGAACCCGATCTGCTTGTGGTCGGGATCCGTTTCCCCCTCCGCGGGTGCGGTTGACCCGGCCGCCCCGCCCAGCCTCTCCCATAAAGCCGTGGCCTGTGCCGACGGCAACTCGGCCTGGGTGATGTCCCACGCCTCAGCTGTCATTCCCGGCGGGGGCGGTAGTTCGCCGGTCGCGATCGCGGCAACCGGCTTGCGGAGCGGCACCCCATTTCCGGTCGGTGCCGCCGGCCCCTCAAAGAACCGTGGCTTCCAATTTCGGTGGACTTTCAGCCCCCCGGTCGCCTGCCGAAGCCTGACCACGTCCGTGCCGTAATGCCAGTTGAGCTTTCCGCCGCGCTCGTGAGACGCCGCCAAGGTCGGGACACACAGGTTCAACTCGTCCCACGTCAGAGACTCGTCCTTCACCGGGACGGTCGCCGCGTCCATGTCCGGCCGGAGGGCCACCTTGGTGAACGAGTTCCCGAAGTCAATGCTAAGCATGGGCGACATCGTTGACCTCCGTTCGGTGAGCGGGGGCCGCGACCACCGCCTGGGCGATCAGCAGCAACCCCCGGGGAGACCGATACTGCCAACCCGGCTCGACTACCACGGCCGGCTGACCCGGCAGCAGGTCACTCTCCGTCCGGTGTTCGCGGCCGTCGAATGCTACCGCAGCCCCGACTTCCCCAACCTGCGCCAAGCCCGAGTTGAGCATTACCCGTTCCAGCGCCGCCCGGGTGTCCGGTTCGGCGGTGTCCTGCCAGGCGAAGACCAACTCTCGGCAGAGGTCCCGCTGGAAGTCGATGTCGCCGTCGGTCCGAGGCGGCTCGATCCGGCGCGTCGTGCGTGCGACATCCCCACCGTCCCCGGGGGTCTTGGGCTGCTCGTCGATCAACTGCCGTAGGTCAGCGGCTTGTCGGTCCAAGTCTTCCTTCGTCCGGCGGATGGCGTCGAGTTGCTCGGACGCCATCCGCGCGACCGACTCGCGAAGTTCGGCGGCGCGATTGGCCAGTTGCGTTTGCTGAGCTACCACCTGCCGCAGTTCGCTCTCGGCGAGACGGTGGACGACATCCTTCACCGCCTCCTTGTATGAGTTAGCACACTTTTCCAGCAGTTCGCCCCGCTGGGCGGGCCGTTGGGTGAACAGTTTCTCGATCCCTTCGGGGGTAGGGACGACGAAGTAAGCCGTTTTCCCCCCCTCCACGACCTCGCGGACTACGAACAGCCGCAGCTTCGCGTCGAGACATTGGTGGACTGCTTCGCTCTTGGCCCGGCTCGCGCCGCCGGGGAGCAGTCCCTTCTTCTTCCCCTGGGGGACGAGCCGGGACTCCCCCTCTTGCTGGAGAGCAGTCTCCAGCGCACCCAGCACCAGTTGACTCACTTCCGACCGATCAGCTTCCACGGCGTCGTCTCCGATTTGGCGCTCATTGCGCTGTCAAGGCAGTGTAGCCCACGGCCGTCCGGCAGGTCCATTACCGGCCGGGCGAACTGTATGTAAACGACCCACAGGCACAAACGAAAACCGCGGGGGCAAGCCCCGCGGCTCGTCGGACGCGATGTCCGTATTGATCAATCCCGATCAACCGGCCGGGTCGGTCGGCGGCTCCGGCTCGGTGCGGTCCTCGTCGTCCGGCGGCAGCGACGGACTACGCTCGGGACGGCCGATCCGTACCCCGTTGTAAGGATCGGCTTCCGGGGGTAGTAACTCGGCGGTGAACTGGACCAAGATCGTGTCCCCGGCTTCGGCCTCTTTCCGGCGCCGGCGGGGTTGGTCAGGGTTCATGGCCGGTCCTCAAGTACCTCAAAGCTGACATCCGCCACCCACACATTATCGCAGTACAACTCCACCAGGTAAACGCTTGGTTGGTCGAACAGCACCCCCTCCAGGCGGACCGAAATCTGGACGAGTTGGGTTCGCCGGAGGATGTGAACGGTTCGCGGCACGCTCGGGTGGACGAGTCGCCCGTCGGCGGCCCGACGGACATCGAGGTGAACCGTCATCTCGCCCAGACCGCCCAAGAGTTGGGCAAAGACAACAAACTCGTCCCGGACATACGGGAAAGCCGATGCTCGGAGTTGCTTGAATAGGCCGTAGAGGTTCGTCAGCCCGCCCTCGGTATCAACCTCCTCGCACAGGTATAGAGCCTTGGCAACCGGAATCACGACCCCGGCCATGTCGGCTCCTCCGCATGCTGTGGGGTAGCGAAACGGGGGGCATAACGCCCCCCGTCGTGAGTCCACTCGTACACGATTCGCTCAGTCCCCGCCGGCGCGCTCGCGCCGCGGGCCGCGGTCCCCGCCCCGGTCGCGTCGCTCGCCCCGGTCGCCGCGCTCGCCGCGGTCCTCGCGCGGCGGGCGGTCGCCCGCGGGGGCGCCGTCGCCTTCGCCCTGCATCAGCACCTTGCGGGACAGCTTCACCCGGTCCTGGTCGTCGATCGCGATCACCTTCACCTTCACCCGGTCGCCGACCTTCACCACGTCGTCCACCCGGCCGACGTAGCCCACGTCCAGCTCCGAGATGTGGCACAGCCCGTCCCGGCCCGGGGTGATCTCGATGAACGCCCCGAACTCCTTGATCGACGTTACCTTCCCCTCGTAGATGTTGCCGACCTTGATCTCCTGGCACAGCGCCTCCACCCGCCGCTTGGCCTCCTCGGCTCCGGCCGAATCCATCGAGGCGATCGTCACCGTGCCGTCATCCTCCACGTCCAGCTTGGCGCCCGTCTCCTCCTGGATGCCGCGGATGTTCTTGCCGCCCGGGCCGATCAAGAGGCCGATCTTCTCCGGGTTGATCTTCACCTGGAAGAGCCGCGGGGCGTTCTCGCTGATCGCCTTGCGCGGGGCGCGCAGGGTGCTGAGCATCACCTTGAGGATGTCCAGCCGGGCCTTCCTCGCCTGCTCCAGGGCGGCGCGGACGATGTCCTCGGTGACGCCGTCAATCTTGATGTCGAGCTGGAGGCCGGTGACACCCTTCTGGGTGCCGGCCACCTTGAAGTCTATGTCCCCGTAGTGGTCCTCGTCGCCCTGGATGTCGGTCAGGAGGACGTAGCTGTCCCCCTTCATGACCAGGCCGATGGAGACGCCGGCCACCGGCCGCAGGATCGGCACCCCGGCGTCCATCATCGCCAGCGTCCCGCCGCAGACCGACGCCATCGACGAGGAGCCGTTGGACTCCAGGATCTCGGAGACCAGCCGGATCGTGTACGGGAACTTGGCCGGCGGCGGCACGACCGCCTTGAGCGACCGCTCGGCCAGCATCCCGTGGCCGATCTCCCGGCGGCCGGGGCCGCGGATCGGCTTGCACTCCCCGACGCTGAACGGCGGGAAGTTGTAGTCGAGCATGAACTTCTTCGAGTACTCCTGCTGCAACCCCTCGACCCGCTGCTCGTCCTGCCCGGTGCCGAGGGTGGCGACGACCAGTGCCTGCGTCTCGCCGCGCTGGAAGACGGCCGAGCCGTGCGTCTGCGGCAGGACGCCGACCTCGGACGAGACGTCGCGGAGTTGGTCCAGCCCGCGGCCGTCGATCCGGGTGCCGGTCAGGGTGATCTCCTGGAACATCCGCTCGCGCAGCGCGGAGAGAGCGGCCGACACCTTCTCGGGAGCGTGCTTCGGCTCCTGCCCCTCGGGCGGGGCGTAGTCCTTCTTGATCTGGTCCTTGAGTTCGTCCAGTGCCGCGTACCGGGCCAGCTTGCCCTCGGTCAGGTAACGCCGCTTGAACTCCTCGCCGTACTTCTTGTGCAGCTCGTCCACCAGCGGGTTGTCCTCGGCCGGCGGCGGGAGCTGCTTCGGCCCCATGCCGGCCTTCTCGCGCAGTTCCTCGATGGCGTCGATGACCGTCTGGCACTGCTGGAAGGCGAAGGCGATCGCGTCGGCGGTCACGTCCTCGGGCAGTTCGCGGGCGAACCCCTCGATCATGCAGATGGCGTCCCGTGTGGCGGCGACGACCAGGTCCAGGTCGCTCTCCTCCATCTGGGACTGGGTCGGCATGGCGACGAACTGTTCGCCGACGCGGCCGACGCGGACAGCGCCGACCGGCTTGAGGAACGGGATCGGCGAGCAGTGCAGGCTGGCGCTGGCGGCGATGATGCCGAGCACGTCCGGGTCGTTCTCCCGGTCGGCGGACATCGCGGTGGTGTGGATCTGGATCTCGTTAACGAAGCCCGGCGGGAACAGCGGCCGGATCGGCCGGTCGGTCAGCCGACTGGTGAGCGTCTCCTTGGTAGACGGGCGGGTTTCGCGCTTGATGAACCCGCCGGGGAACTTGCCGGCGGCGTAGGTGCGTTCGCGGTACTCGACCTGGAGCGGGAAGAAATCGCGGCCGGGGATGGGATTGCCCTGGACGGCGGCGCCCAGGACGACGGTGTTGCCGAGGCGGACGACGACGGCCCCGTGGGCCTGTCGGGCGAGCTTACCGGTTTCGAGGACGAGCGTACCATCACCGAGGGGGCGTTCGACGCGGGTTTCGGGCACTGTAGTGGAC
>DATLIF010000542.1:0-3613 GCA_035539575.1 Fimbriiglobus sp.
GGTGAGTATAGGTGAGGGCGAACTTTCGTGTCTGTGGGCCGTAAGGATCACTACTCGCGATCTCCGGCCGATGAGGTGCGCCCTCGTGCACCTCAGTTCTGGTTCGTGCGGGTGAGCCGCAGCCGGGCCGCTACTTGCGGACCTCCCACGACTTGACCTTCGGCACCACGGCTCGCTTCGTCGGATCCGGCGCGTCGTAGCGGGGTTCGAACCGGACGCGGGCCCGTCCGATGACCTGCTCCGAGGAGCCGGCCCCGCACGTGAGCTTCCGGTTGACGACCATCGCGCCGTTGTAGCTGCACACCACTTCCATGGTGATGTCGCGTGGCGCTTGACCGCCGTCGAGGTCGAACCTGTCCACAACGATGCCGGGTGTCTTGCGGCACCGCACGGTGACGTAGGCAGTGGACTCGGCCACGCTGGTGATGTTGCCACCCGTCGTGTACTGGGTGATCGGGATCCGGCCGCAGGCGGCGAACGTCGTCCCGTTGCCGAGCGTCGAGTCCAGCGAGAGCCGGTTGACGGTGGACAGCAATGCCGAGTCCGCCGCATAGCGGCGGGTCCGCTCGAGGCGGTAGGCCGCCAGCGCCTTCGTTCCCGTGAACGCGTAGCTCAACAGGGCGGCGGTCATCGTGCCGATCACGATCAGGAAGACCAGGGCCAGGATGAGCACGGCTCCTCGCTCACCCGTGACCGCGGCATCGACGGCTCGGGTGCCACGGCGGTGTTGGACGGGCACCGCAGTGCTCACGAGCATACGGGCGTCCTTCCATCCGAGGCGTAGCCCTCTCCAGGACCCACCTTCCACTTCGAGCAGCGGGCGATCGGCGTGTCCGAAGGAGGTGCCGAGCCGTCCTTGCCATTGTCACCCGTCGGCCCGTCCGCGCCGTCGTTGGTCGAGAAGTGGAAGTTGAAGATCCAGAAGATCGTGATCGTGCCCGAGGCCTTCAGGCCGCCCTTGCCACCCCAGCCACCGGGGCCACCGGCTCCCGGGGTTCCGTTGGTGCCAACGGCACCAGCGACAGGTGAATCGCCGGTGATGTCCCAGGTGCTCCCCAGGATCTTCGGCTGGCCCCCACCGGCCGGCGTCTCGCCGACGGCCAGGACGCCGACCGACGGACCACCGTACCCGCCGGCGCCACCACCACCGCCGGCACCGCCACCGCCGCCACCGCCACCGGAGCTGTCGCCGCTCGTGGCCTGGAAGGCACCCTTGCCACCGGTGCCGCCGTACCCGCCTTCGCCGCCCTGGGCGCCGTTGCCACCCCGGCCGCCGTTGCCCGCCTGGACCTTGGTCGAGTCCAGTCGGATGGTCGAGTTGCCGAAGACGTAGACGCCGAACGATCCACCCCCGGGCCCTCCCGGAAGTCCGCCCTGCCCACCGAGGCCGCCTTGGCCGCCGGCGCCGCCGGACGAGCCGTTGCTCCCGGTGAAGAGGTCGGCCGCCTTGTTGGCGCCGCCGCCGCCGGCACCGCCGCCACCTTGGCCGTCGGTGCCCGGACCACCGGAGTCGCCGCTGGGCATGGTTGGGAAGAGACCGGTGTTGATCGGGCGGGGGACCTGGCCGGTCTGGACCGTGAAGGCGCCGGCGTTGCCGCCCGGGCTGGACGCCGCGGCCCCACCGGGTCCACCGGGGTTCCCCTCGAACGCCTTGCCGGTGCCGCCCAGGCCGCCGCCAGCGCCACCGCCGCCGTAGCCGCCGGGCGTGCCGTTGCCGCCGGAGCCGAGGAGGTTGAAGTCACCGCCGCCGCCGCCGTAGCCGCCGTACCGGTTCCACTGGCCGCCGGTGTTCGCACCGGGGATCTGGCCGAGGCATTCCGCTTGCGTGGTCGCGGGGACCGTGTAGGTGGCGTTGCCGTTGTAGTCGGTCGTGCGAGACGGGCCCGGCGACCAACTGGCGTTGTTCGACTTGCTGTACTGGACGCCCGCGGCGCCGCGGCACCCGTCCTTGGAGGGGACCGGCTGGGTCCGGTCGGCGCCATTCGCGCCGTTCGCAGACTTGATGAAGGACCACTCGAACTTCACCTCGGCCTTGTTCGACACGAGGACGCCGTAGGTGTGGGTGCCAGCGGGCAGGGTGGGCGTGCCGCCGTTGATCGCGACCTGGCGCAGGCGCTGCCCCTTGGCCCCTTCGACGGACATCACCCGGTTCGAGGTGGCCGGAGCGATGATCTGCGTCGTCGGCCTCGCCCCGGAGCGTCCCGGATCTTCCATGTCGGGCACGATCGCCGGGCCCCGCAGCCACGTGGTGGGGTCGTGGCCGCCCATCAGCGACCGGTTCGCGGCCGTCGACGTGTCGGTGAGCTCGACCGGCTCGCTGAGGTTGTAGTCGCCGGTGGTGACGATGATGTTGGCCCGGTTGTACTGCCGAGCCTGCTCGTAGCCCTGCTTGAGCGAGCCCGTCGCCCGCTGGATGTTGAGACCGTGGTAGTCGGCGGTGGTCGGGTTGCCCGCCTTCACGAAGACGGAGTCCTGGGGCCGCCAGTCCATCCAGAGCGGGAAGCCGTACTTGCCCCCGTAGGTCTTCTCCGGCAACCGCACCGGGGCGAGCGGCTTGAGGAAGGTGTAGATGCGGTACTCGCCGCCGTAGGTCGCGATGTCGGCCACCGTGTCGCCGTCGGACGGGTTGTTCGTCCCCACCTTCAAGGGGATCTGCCAGACGCCGTTGGTGTACTGGCCCTGGACCTTGTGCTGGGCCGCCGCTTCGGCGAACTGCGCCCAGCCGTCGTACTTCGTGCCGGAGTCGAACGCGGTCCCCGTGGAGTTCAGCCACCGGTTCGCGGTCTCGGAGAACACGGCGAACTTCACGTCGAGCTTGCTGGGACCGTCCAGGCCCGCGGCCAGCGAGAGCTTGTCGTCGAACAGGGCCTCGTTCCCGATGGGCTGGTACCGGCCGTCGGCGTCGGGGGATGCCGTGATGTCGTAGATCTCGTACTGGACGCCACCGGTCAGCGTGGTGCTGCCGGCGCCCGAGGGGTTCAGGCCTCGGGTCGCGCTGGAGCTGTAGAGCTTTCCGGCCTGGACCGGCACGCCGGCGCCGAACAGCCGGCGCTGCGCGGTGACCTGCATCTTGTAGCGGCCGCTGATCTCGATGCCGCACTGGAACTCGGTGCAGGGCTCACGGCCGATCATCCCGCCGTCGTCAGCGGTCTCGGCGCTGTAGATGGCGAGGACCACGTCGTTGCGGTTCGCGCCCGGCGTGCCCAGGCGCTTGGCGACCACGCTCCTGGCGCCACCAGGGTCGCTGCCCGTCGCGCTCACGTTGGTGCACGCAAAGCGCTCGACGTTGATGTTCTTGCCGCTGCCCACCGCCCAGTAGGAGACGCGGTCGATGGTGGTGACCCCGGCGGTGCTCAACCGGGTCCGGTTGAAGTTGACGAACAGGGTGTTCGGGGAGGCCGGCGACCCGCAGGTGCGGGTGGTGTCGGTGGAGGCGCCCGCCGCGTCCACCTCGGCGACGTCCTTGGTGAATCGCTCCGAGAGCTGGTCGCGGTTGACCGACGCGGTGAGCCCGGCCTCGGAGGACTCGGTGGAGCGGAAGCCCACGACCATCGCGGAGGAGATCGGGATGACGACCACGCCGAGGATGGCGATGCACACGAGCACCTCCACC
>DATLIF010000543.1:0-2771 GCA_035539575.1 Fimbriiglobus sp.
GGGCGGGACCGGGCGGTCGAGGAATCGGTAGAGCAGCGCGTAGATCACGATAGCCGAGAGCACCCCGGTGAGGAAGTCGGTGACGATCACCGCAGCCGCCGTGTACAGCATCAGCGCGATGTGGAACCAGTTGTGGGCGAGAACCTGCGTGACCTCCTCGCGCTTGACCATGTTCATCGCGACGTACGCCAGGATGCCGCCGATGCAGGCCATCGGCACCATCTCCAGATAGCTGGCCAGGAACGCGGCCAGGGCCAACTTCAGCACGCACTTGAAGACGCCGGCCAGCGGACTGATCGCCCCGAGCTTGATGTTGGTGGCGGTCCGGGCCAGGGCGCCGGTGTGCGGGAAGCCATTGAGCAGCGGGACGACCACCTGCACCCAGCCCTGCCCCCAGAGTTCCTTGTTCGGGTTGAACGGCTGGCCGCGGTTGTCCGCGAGTCGGTCGGCCATCCGCGAGCAAAGCAGGCTCTCGACCGCGGAGACGAACACGATCGCCAGCGCGAAGTAGCACAGGTCGAACAGCATCCCGCCGGTGATCTCGCCCGGCAAGCTGGGCGGGGTGAAGACCAGGAGGTTCCGCGGGATCTCGCCGTACTTGTCGCGGACGCTGACCAGCCCCTGGCCGGACAGGACCGTGGTGGACAGGGTGGTACACACTCCCAGAGCGATCAGCGGGGCCGGGATGTAGACCGACACCTTGATCAGGTACTTCGTGATGACGAAGGTGAGCGCGGCCAGGAGCACCGCGTACCAGTTCACCTCGTGGGCGTACGCCGCGATGCCCTGGACCTTGTCCAGGAACTTGTAGCCGATCTTGGCCTTCAGGCCGAGCACCTCGCCGACCTGCGACATGGCGATGGTGACGGCGATCCCGATGGTGAACCCGACCACGATGGAGTGCGGCACCCGGGCGACGTACTTACCGAGGCCGAACACCCCCATGAGCATCAGCACGGCCCCGGCGACGAGCGACATCAGCACCAGGAAGCCGTGGCCCTGCTCGTAGGTCTCCGGGGTGCCGCCGTAGATGGCCATCACCCCGGCGATGACCGGGATGAACGCGGCGGTCGGGCCGTATACCTGGTACTTGGAGCCGCCGAACAGCGCCCCGATCAGCCCGGCGATCGCGCCGCCGACGATGCCATGCTCGGGCTTCAGCCCACTGGCCATGGCGAAGCCCATCGCCAGCGGGATGGCCACCATGGCGACGATCAGCCCGGCGGTGAAGTCGCGGAAGACGTTCTTGTACCACGATCCCTTACGCAGGTCCTCGAACCGCCCATCGACGGGGTTCACGAAGAGTTTCAGCCGTTCCCACATATTCGAGTGTCCTTGATCGGTGTGCGAAACGTGTGGGCGGCCCCGACCGGCAGGGGCCGCCGCGGGTATGTCTGGGTGTGACCTAGCGCGCGTAGGCGGGGAGCCGGGAAGACCCGTTGCGGGTCAACGGGGCCATCGAGCCGCTGTCGGCGTGGCGGACCAGCGGGACGTACTGCCCGGTTTCGGCGTCGTAGCGGAACACCTGTCCGGTCTCCAGCTTGTACATCCAGGCGTGCAGTCGGATGTCGCCGTGCGCCAGCCCGACGAGGACGGACGGGTGGGTCCGCAGGTTCTCCAGTTGGACCAGGACGTTCTCCTGGGCCATCACCTGCCAGCGGGCGTCGTCCGGCAGGTGCGAGTACTGGGTCACCACGATCTCGTTGCTGGCGTCGGCGTTGGAGAGCCACTGCCGGACCCGGGGCATGTCCTTGAGGCTGTCCGGGTTCATCGCCGCCTGCATGGCCCCGCACTTGGTGTGACCGCAGACGATGACGTCCTTGACCCCCAGTCCGCGGATGGCGTACTCGATCGTCGCCGCCTCCCCGCTCACCGCCCCGGGGGTGTACGGCGGGACCAAGTTGCCGGCGTTGCGGATGACGAACAGGTCGCCCGGGTCAGTCTGGCAGATCAGGTCCGGGACCATCCGCGAGTCCGAGCAGCCGATGAACAGGGCCTGCGGGTTCTGCCCGCCGACCAGGCTGTGGAACATGTCCTCGCGGGCCCGGAAGACGTCGGACTGGAACTTGTGGATGCCGCGAATCAACTTTTCCATCGGGAGGCTCCCCCGTGTGTGTGCGTAAGGCGGACGCGATCGGTCGCCGGCGGGCGAGCCGGGAACCGGGCACGGCGAATCCGGCGCGAGGTCAACTCGCGCGCGGACCGTGGTCACACGGGGGGACTAACAGCGGAAGGGACAGCCGAGCCCGTTGCGGAACGGGTCGGCAGTGGCGGCACGTGGCAACGCGCCGGACCGACAGTTCGAGGTGCGGGGCTGAGTCGTGACTGACCGCTCGTCGGAGGAGCCGGACGACCGTCGGTCGCGGACCGGTGCGGCACACTCGGTCCCGGACTTGTGCTCCTCAGACTTCTCCTCCTCCGGCTGGCCGGTCGGGCCAGGCACCGGGGCGGATCGAGCCGAGGCGGCGGTCGGGGAGGTGACCGAGAATTGCAGCAGTGGGCAGAAGACCAACCCCAGGGCGAGGAGCGCCCGGAAGACGGAGAGCGTCGGGTGTAGTCCTCGAACGCCCGGCATGGGGACTCGATACCTCGGCAGGATGGTCTTAACTATCGTCGGCAGATTATACCGTCGGCGCTCACCGGTCAAACAAAAGGTTACCCGATCGGCGGCGGGACGGCAATTCTTCACCCCACCGGCCGACGACTCTCACATGATTTTCACCAGATTCCCCGGCTCCCGTCAGCCCCCGCACCACGCCCGAATTCGGCCG
>DATLIF010000544.1:0-8872 GCA_035539575.1 Fimbriiglobus sp.
GGGGAGAGGGGTGGAGCTTCCCGGCCCGAAGACCCCTCTCCCCAACGGGGAGAGGGGAGAAGAAATGCATGAGGTCCGCCGTTGCTCAACCGCGTCATCGCGTTCTCGCTGAAGAACCGCTGGGTGGTGTTGCTCGCCGCCCTGGCGCTAGTCGTTGCCGGGCTGGCGCAGCTCCGGTCCACCCCGGTGGACGTCTTCCCCGACCTGAACCGGCCGACCGTCACCGTCATGACCGAGGCCCCCGGCCTCGCCCCGGAGGAAGTCGAAGCTCTCGTCACACGCCCCATCGAGTCCCTGGTCAACGGCGCCACAGGCGTCAAGCGAGTGCGGTCGGCGTCCGGGGTTGGTCTATCCATCGTCTGGGTCGAGTTCGACTGGGGGACCGACGTCTACCTGGACCGGCAGATCGTCTCCGAGAAGCTGCAACTCGCCCGCGAGCGGCTTCCGGCCGACGTCAACCCGGTGCTTGCGCCGATCTCGTCGCTCATGGGCGAGATCGTGCTTCTGGGTGTGCGCCACACCGACGAGGCGAAGACAGAGCAGGAGCGGTTGAACCAAGCGATGGAGATCCGCACCCTTGCCGAGTTCACCATCCGCAACCGGTTGCTCGCCGTGGACGGGGTTTCGCAAATCACAGTCATGGGCGGGGTGCTCAAGCAATATCAGGTCGTCACCTCCCCGGACCGGCTCGCCGCCCACAACGTCACCCTGCAACAACTCGTGGTCGCGTCCGAAAAGGCCAACGTTATCGCCGGCGGCGGTATCACCGAGCAGCACGGCCGCGAGTCTCTGATCCGCATCAGCGGCCAGAGTTTGACGCTGGAGGAGATCGCCCAGACGCCGGTCGTCTGGCGGGAGAACCGCGCCGTCACCATCGCGGAGGTAGCCGACGTCAAGTTCGCCGGCCCGGTCCGCCGCGGCGACGGCGGCGTCCGCATTCGCCAGGACGGCGAGACCGTCGGCGGCCCGGCTGTAGTGGTGTCCGTGCAGAAGCAACCCAACGCCAACACCCTCGACCTCGACCCACGTATCAATCAGGCGCTCGACCAGCTCAAGGCCGAGCTGCCGCCCGGTGTCGTGATTGACCGGCACATCTTCCGGCAAGCGGACTTCATCCGCACCGCGGTGGACAACGTGATCGAGGCGATCCGCGACGGCACGATCTGGGTGTTCCTCGTTTTGTTCCTGTTCCTGGCCAATGTCCGCACCAGTGTCATCACGCTGACCGCCATCCCGCTGTCGATCGTCGCCACGCTGCTGATCTTCCGCGCGTTCGACGTGACGGTGAACACCATGACCCTCGGCGGGATCGCGGTCGCGGTCGGGGAGCTGGTGGACGACGCCATCGTGGACGTGGAGAACATCTTCCGCCGGCTGAAGGAGAACCGCCTCAAGCCCGACCCGCTGCCAGCCCTGCGGGTGATCTACCTCGCCTCCGCCGAGGTGCGCAACTCGGTCGTTTACGCGACGCTCATCGTTTGCCTGGTCGTGGTGCCGCTGTTCGCCCTGTCGGGACTCGAAGGGCGAATGTTCGCCCCGCTCGGCATGGCCTATCTGCTGTCGCTGATCTGCTCCCTGGTCGTGTCGCTGACCGTGACCCCGGCGCTCTCGTCGCTGCTCCTACCACGCGCGAGGTTCCTGGAGCGGCCGAAGGACCCGCTGTTACTCCGCGGCCTGAAGTGGATCGACGCGAAGCTGGTCCGGTGGGCGTTGCGACACCGGTGGGGGGTGCTGGCCGCGTCCGCTGTCGTCGCGGTCGCCTCGCAGTCGATGGTCGCCTGGATGGGCTCCGAGTTCCTGCCGCCGTTCAACGAGGGAACACTCACGGTCAACCTCCGGCTCGACCCGGGAACCAGCCTGAAGGAGAGTATCCGCGTCGCCGAGCGGGCCGAGGCGATCCTACTGAAGATTCCCGAGGTCGCGTCCGTCTCCCGGCGGACCGGTCGGGCCGAGATGGACGAGCACGCCGAGGGGGTGAACTCGTCCGACCTGGAGGTGCTGCTCGTCCCACACCAGACGCCGAAGCCCGGGGTCGGCAACGCGGTCCTGCGGGCGATCCCCGGGCTGCACGGCTATGGGGTGGAGAAGCGCGGCCGGCCGCACGAGGAGGTGATGGCCGAGGTCCGCGACGTACTGGCCGTCTTCCCGAACGTCCAGGCGAACGTCGGCCAGCCGATCAGTCACCGCATGGACCACATCATGTCCGGCGTGCGGGCCCAGATCGCCGTGAAGGTGTTCGGCAACGACCTCCGGGAACTGCGGGAGGCCGCCCATGATGTCGAGGCCGCAATGGCGAAGGTGCCGGGTGTCGTGGACCTGTACATCGAGCCGCAGGTCGAGATCCCCCAGGTCCGACTCCAGGTGAGGCGGGCCGAGGCCGCCCGTTACGGCCTGGCCCCCGGCGACGTGGCGCAACTGCTGGAGACGGCGTACAAGGGCCGGGTCGTGTCGCTGGTTCTGGACCGGGAGAAGTTCTTCCAACTCGTCGTCTGGTACGACGAGGCCGACCGCAATAACCCGGCCGCCATCGGGCAAACGATCCTCGACACGCCGTCCGGCCGGAAGGTGGCGCTCTCGCAAGTCGCGGACGTGCTGGAGACGACCGGGCCGAACACCCTCAACCACGAGCACGTCGAGCGTCGGATCGTCGTCGCGTGTAACGTTCAGGGCCGCGACCTGGGGGGCGTCGTCGCGGACATCCAGTCCGCCATCCGCCCCGTCGAGGAGCGACTACAGGAGCTACCCGGCAGTTACCGAGTCGAACTGGGCGGCCAGTTCGAGGCCCAGCGCGAGGCGACCAGCCGGCTATGGATGCTCGGTTCGCTGGCGGTCCTCGGCGTCTTCCTGCTGCTCTGGAAGTGCCTCGGGTCCTGGCGGGCGGGGCTCATGGTGCTGCTGGTCAACATCCCGCTGGCCGCGGTCGGGTCGGTGGCCGCACTGATGATCCTCAACCCGCCGACCTGGGATGCCCTGCGGGCCGCCGCGTGGTGGCAGTGGCCGCAGGTCTGGGCGTCGCAGACCACTCTTTCCGTCGCCCACTGGGTCGGGTTCATCACCCTCATCGGGATCGTCAGCCGCAACGGCATCCTGATGGTGTCGCACTACATCCACCTGATGCAATACGAGGGGGAGACGTTCACCGACGAGATGATCGTCCGCGGCAGCCTGGAGCGGCTGGCCCCGGTGCTGATGACCGCGACGGTCACGGTGATCGGCCTGGTCCCGCTGGCGCTGGGGGCCGGCCAGCCGGGCAAGGAGATCCTGCACCCGCTAGCAGTCGTGGTGATCGGCGGGCTGATCACCTCGACCCTGATGGACCAGGTCGTCACCCCGGCCGCGTTCCGGGCGTTCGGGCGGAAGGTGTACGAGCCACCGACGCCCGAACACTCCACCCGCATCGACGCCCCCTGGGACGACGCCTGGGAGGACGGGCCGGCCTACGCCAACGGCAAGCCAGCCGAGCCGGTCCCGCTGAAAGTGGCATCACCCCCGTAGTTCGATCCGGGGTTTGGTCGTGACCGTGCGGCCCGCTATGGATCGGGAGGGCGGCCCGGCGTTCGGGTCGTCAGACCGACCACACGACAGGAGGCGGGTCATGCTCCGGTGGACGTGCATCACTCTGATGGCAGTGGCGGCGGCGACGATGGCGACCCTGGCCCAGCAATCCGGCGCGCAGCCGGCCCAACCCGGCCAGCCCCACGCGCATGGCAAGCTGACGGCTGAGCAGGAAAAGTGCCTGAAGGCGTGCGTCGATTGCGCGAAGGAGTGCGAGGCGTGCCTGGATCACTGCCTGGCGCTGACAGCGCAGGGCAAGGCCGAGCATGTCCGCACCGTGAAGACGTGCAACGACTGCGGTGACATCTGCGCGGTTGCGGCCCAGATCATCGCCCGCAACGGAGCACTTCAGGCCGAGATCTGCGAGGGCTGCGCACGGGCGTGCGACGTGTGCGCCAAGGAATGCGAGAAGTTCGCGCAGGACCCGATGATGAAGAAGTGCGCCGAGGAGTGCAAGCGGTGCGCCCAGGCGTGCCGGGAGATGATCAAGCACGCCGGCCACCACGACCACGAGAAGAAGTAACAGCCCGGGACACCCGCCGCCCGGGTCGAAAAAGGGCTCAACCCCTTGACCCCGTACCATGGTACGGGGTGTAGACTGCGGGCGGAGGTAACGGGATGGGCCTGACCATCGGCCAGGTCGCGAAGGCGGCCGGCATCGGCGTCGAAACAGTCCGGTTCTACGAGCGACAGGGGGTACTCGCCCCGCCGCCGCGGGCGGGGTCCGGATACCGCCAGTTTCCTACGGACGCGGTCGAGCGGTTACGGTTTGTCCGCCGGGCGCAGCGGCTCGGGTTCACCCTGCGTGAGGTGAAGGAGTTGCTTGCGCTCGGAGCAGACCCGGACGCTGATCGCACTGACGTCCGACTCAGGGCCCAGGCGAAGATCGATGACGTCCGGAAGAAGATCAACGACCTGAACCGGATGCTGGCCCAACTCGTCCGCCTCCGCGACACTTGCCACGGCACCGGGCCGGCGGCCAACTGTCCGATTCTGACCGCCCTCAACGGCGCGGAGGACTGACCTTGGCACACGACCACAACCGGCCGCTCGGCCTGAACCTGATCGACACCGAACCGACCGCCATCGACCCCGTCTGTGGCATGACGGTGAACCCGGCGACCGCGGCCGGCTCGGTCACCCACGACGGGACGACCTACCACTTCTGCAGCAAGCACTGCGTGGAGAAGTTTCGCGCCGACCCGACACGCTACACCGGCCCGAAGGCCGGGCCGGACGCGCATGACTGCTGCCACGGCGAGTCCGCCCGGCCCGCTCCACCTGCCGCGCCGGGTTCAAAGTACACCTGCCCGATGCACCCGGAGGTGATCCAGGACGGCCCCGGCACCTGCCCCAAGTGCGGCATGGCCCTGGAGCCGATGACCCCGCAGGCCGGTGTGGAGGACGACACCGAACTGCGCGACATGACCCGGCGGTTCTGGGTCTCCGCTGCCCTCACCGTGCCGGTCTTCCTGCTGTCGATGCTGCCCATGATTCCCGGCGTGAGCCTGCCGCACTGGCTCCAGGGTAGTACCGGCAAGTGGATCGAGTTGCTGCTTGCGACCCCAGTCGTGCTGTGGGGCGGCTGGCCGTTCTTCGTCCGCGCGGTGCAGGCGTTCCGGCACGGCACCGCCAACATGTTCACCCTGATCGCCCTCGGCACCGCCGCCGCGTGGGGCTACAGCGTCGTTGCCACCATCGCACCGGAACTCTTCCCGGCCGGGTTCCGTGACAACCACGGCGTCGTCCCGGTCTACTTTGAAGCCGCAGCGGTGATTGTCACACTCGTCCTGCTGGGCCAGGTGCTCGAACTCCGCGCCCGGAGGAACACCGGGTCGGCTATCCGCGCACTGCTCGGCCTGTCCCCGGCCACCGCCCGCCGCGTGTCGCCCGACGGCACCGAGGAGGACATTCCTCTTGCGCACGTCCATCCCGGCGACAAACTGCGCGTCCGGCCCGGCGAGAAGTTGCCGGTGGACGGCACGGTCGCGGACGGCAGCAGTCCGGTGGACGAGTCGATGCTGACCGGCGAGCCGGTGCCGGTGGTGAAACAGCCCGGCGACCAGGTCATCGGCGGGACCGTCAACACGACCGGCAGCTTCGTGATGGCCGCGACGAAGGTCGGCAGCGAGACAGTGCTGGCCCGGATCATTCACCTCGTCGGCGAGGCTCAGCGCAGCCGCGCCCCGGTGCAGCGACTGGCCGACCTGGTGGCGTCGTGGTTCGTCCCGGCAGTAGTGGTCGTCGCGGCCCTGACGTTCGTTGTCTGGGCGATCTTCGGCCCGACGCCGGCGCTCGCTTACGCCCTGGTCAACGCGGTCGCGGTACTGATCATCGCCTGCCCGTGCGCTCTGGGGCTCGCCACCCCGATGTCGGTGATGGTCGGCATCGGCCGCGGGGCCACCGAAGGCGTACTGATCCGGTCCGCCGACGCGCTGGAGCGGATGGAGAAGGTCGATACCGTCGTCGTGGACAAGACCGGCACACTCACCGAGGGGAAGCCGAAACTGGTCACCGTCGAGGCCCGCGGAGTGTCGGAGGCGGAACTCCTGCGGCTGGCGGCCGGGCTGGAACAGGGGAGCGAGCACCCGCTGGCCGCGGCGATCGCCAAAGGCGCCAGCGACCGTGGCGCCACACCGGCCACGGTCGAGGGGTTCGAGTCCGTCACCGGCAAGGGCGTCCGCGGTCGGGCCGACGGCAAGCCGGTCGCACTGGGCAACCGGGCGATGATGGAAGCGGAGGGCGTGCAACTCGGCGACCTCCCGGCCCGCGCCGAGGAACTCCGCCGCGACGGGCAGACGGTTGTGTTCGTGGCCGTGGACGGCCAGCCCGTCGGCCTGCTCGGCGTCGCGGACCCGATCAAAGCGACCACCCCGGAGGCGGTGAGGCTCCTGCACGAGTCCGGCGTGCGGATCGTCATGCTCACCGGCGACAGCCGGACGACAGCCGAGGCGGTGGCCAAGAAACTCGGCATCGACCGGGTGATCGCGGAGGTGCTGCCCGCGGAGAAGGTGAAGGCGGTCCGTGACCTGCAAGCCGAGGGGCGAGTGGTGGCGATGGCCGGGGACGGGATCAACGACGCCCCCGCCCTGGCCGCGGCCGACGTCGGCGTCGCGATGGGCACCGGCACCGACGTGGCGATGGAGTCGGCCGGGGTGACGCTCGTGAAGGGCGACCTGCGCGGCATCGCCCGTGCCCAGCGGCTCAGCCGGGCGACCATGCGGAACATCCGGCAAAACCTGTTCTTCGCGTTCGCCTACAACCTGGCCGGCGTGCCGATCGCGGCCGGGGTGCTGTACCCGGTGTTCGGGTTGCTGCTCAGCCCGATGATCGCCGCGGCCGCGATGAGCCTGAGTTCGGTCTCGGTGATCGCCAACGCCCTGCGACTGCGGACGGTGCGCGTGTGACGGCACGCCGGTTGCTTTTTGGGAGGGGCGAGGCTCCTGCCGAGTTGAGGCTCTCAGAGGCTCGGCAGGAGCCTCGCCCTCCCAAAGCCGTACGCCATGCCTACCACCGACACGCCCGCTGTGAAGTCCGACACCACACCCCTCGGCCGGGTCCGCGACCTGTTCGGCATGCTAGTCGAGGCCGGGACCGAGTGGCAGAAGGACAACGCCATGCGGCTGTCGGCTGCGGTGGCCATGTACACCATCCTGTCGCTGGCCCCGCTGTTGGTCATCAGCATCAAGGTGGTAGCGGTGGTGCTTAGCGAGCAGGCGGCCACCCGGCAGGTCGAGCGGCAGGTGCAGGCGTTCCTCGGGCCGAAGGGGGCCGCTGCGGTCAACGACATGGTCGCGGCCGCCTCGCAGCCCGGGTCGGGCGCCCTGGCCACACTGGTCAGCCTCGGCATCTTGCTGTTCACCGCGTCCGGGGTCTTCGCCGAACTGCGGGACTCGCTCAACGCCATCTGGGGGGTGGCAGCCGACTCGGGGGCGGGCGTTTGGGCCGCCGTCCGCGAGCGACTCCTTTCGATCGGCATGGTGTTCGTGATCGGGTTCCTGCTGCTCGTCTCGCAGTTCGTCACCGTGACCCTGACCGTCCTGAGCGAGTACGTCCTGGGCGAGGCCGGGTGGGCGGCGGTGGTCACCGACCTGTTCGCTTCCACACTGGTCATCACCCTGCTATTTGCGGTGTTGTTCCGGTTCCTACCCGATGTCCGGCTCGAGTGGCGGGACGTCCTCCTGGGGTCGGCCGTCACCGCGGTCCTGTTCAAGCTCGGCCAGTACCTACTGTCGCTGTACTTCACCTACATCTCAACCGGGTCGGCGTACGGGGCCGCCGGGTCGTTCGTGGTCGTCCTGCTGTGGGTGTACTACTCGGGGTGGATTCTTTTTTATGGCGCGGAACTGATCCAGGTCCGCATCCGCCACCAGGGTCGGGAAGTCGTACCGGACGCACACGCCGAAAAGGTAAACCGGAGTGAGGCTGAGAGGTCCAACCCGCTTCAACCCACCAACCAGGAGAACCAACGGCAGGGTCGAGACTGATCATTGTGCTGCGCAGGGAAGGCAGTTGCACGGCTTCGGGCACCGCGTCGCCCGCCGGTGGTTGAAGGACGTTTCGAACTCGAAAACGCAGACTGATTCTCACCTCCCGGAGAGGGTTTGCTTCCTGGCACATCGATTGCAGCAACGCGGGACTCCTTCCCGCCGAGTCGAGTCGATGCCGACCGTAACCACCTGCCGGGTATTGTGCGTAGATGACAACCGGGACGCCGCTTCATCCCTGGCATATCTCCTGGGTGTGGTCGGGTACGAAGCCCGTGCCTGCTTCGACGGCCCGTCCGCCCTCGCCGAAGCCGCCGAGTTCCGGCCACACGTCTGTATGCTCGACATCAACATGCCCGAGATGGATGGGTACGAACTGGCCCGCCGGCTCCGCGGGTTGCTCGGCCAGCCACTGTTGGTGGCGGTCACGGCCGTGACCGGTGCGGATTTCGAGCGGCGGGCGACCGAGGCCGGATTCGATCGGTGGTTCACCAAACCGGCCAACCCCCTCGACTTGATCGCCACGCTGCCACGAGACGACGCGCCGGCCATCTGATGCAGACCGGCCCGGCACATTGTTTGCCCCAACCACATGGACCGGCCGCGCGGCGGCTCGAACGTGGAGGGGGTTATGACAACGACACACCCGATTCTGGTCGGCGTTTTCCCGGGATATGCCGAGTCCCGGCGCGCGGTCGAGGAGTTGCGGCGGGCGGGCTTCCGGGACGATCAACTCGGCGTGCTCGGCGCAGACCGTCGTGAAGAAGCGACCACCGCGGCCGAGCCGACAGGACTGCCAGGCGACCCGCTGGGGACGCACTGGGAGGAGG
>DATLIF010000545.1:0-25152 GCA_035539575.1 Fimbriiglobus sp.
GTACGCCTTGAGCACTGCACGGACGTCCCGCTCGAACGACGGCGGATCGGCAGCGGTCACCGGTGCGGCGATGGTAAGTACGGCGAGGCCGAGTGGGAGTCGGGGCATGGGGCGTGTCGGTGCGGGAAGCGGGACCGGGCAGGATTGGTGAACGTACCAGATCGGCCAGCCGGAGTCCACACCCGCCCGCGGCCGACCGCCTGCTCAGTGGGGAGCTGGCGGCAGGGGCTACGTGGGCGCAGGCTCTCAAGGGTCGAGTAACGTCCCGGTGTCTCCGGCCCACGAGTCCACCACCCACTTGGCCGGCCGGTGAAGCCCGGTGAAAGGTTCCTCTCGACCCTGGTATCGCCGCTCGATCTCCCGGAGTCGGTCGAGCGCG
The DNA here is from genome assembly GCA_035539575.1 of Fimbriiglobus sp. GTDB lineage: Bacteria > Planctomycetota > Planctomycetia > Gemmatales > Gemmataceae > DASSAT01. Next base: position 380 of record DATLIF010000545.1, read on the forward strand.
CGGCGGTACTCGCCGCGCCGCTCGGGCGACAGATTCCCGGCGGCCTTCATGGCCCGCACCCGGTCGGGGCTGGCGATGGGCGCCGCCTGCCACCACGTCCGCCCGGTGACGAGGATCCGCTGGAGCGCCAGCGCGTCGTCCACCGCCTCGGCGGTCGCGGCCGCACCGAACAGGTCCTTCCCGAGGGCCGCGTGGAAGTCCGCGTCCGGCAGGTCCGGGTTCCGCGCGTACTCCCGGTAGGCGATCCGGTTCACCCGGGCCGGCAACTCGCCGTAAGGGGGCTGCCCGTCCCGGAGCCATCCGAACCCGAGCGGTAGCTGTCGCTTACCCACCAGGTACTGTTGCCCGTCCTCGGGCTCGGTCGGGACGTACGAGAAGGCCTCGAACGACGGGACCCACCCGGAGCACCCGTGCCGCCTGGCCCGGCGGGCCGCCTCTCGAATCTCGGCCGGGGTGCGGAGGGCCGGGCTGTCGTCCGACCAGATCGCTCCCTTCGCCTTGCGGATCAGGTCGGCGTCCGGGTGAGCGCTGTGCGGGGTGAAGAAGACGGTCCACCGTGGGTCGAACGGCCGCCTCGCCCCCCGGACGCCGAGCCCCGGGGCCTCCGCGCCGGTGAAGTAGTGCGGGTAGACGACCACCGTCGCGTCTTTCTTCTTCTCCCATACGGCCTCCGAGACGGCCCTCACGAACGCGAACTCGTTCTCGAAGAACCTGGCCCCGCAGTCCTTGCAGTGGCAGGCGGCGTAGTCCGACGACTCGACGAGGAGGCCGTCCGCGTTAGGGTAGAAGTCGAGGTACATCTCCTTCACGTACTCGAGCATGAACCGCCGGACGTCTTCACGGGCCGGGCACAGGTTCCGTCCCCAACTGTGGATGCCGAACGGCTTCGCGGGCTTCCCGTCCGGGCCGGTGGCCGCCCACTCCGGGTGCTCCAGCGACATCCGGTTGACGCCGTCGTACCCGAACGGGGTGAATCCGAGGAGAACCTTGACCCCCCGGCCGTGGGCGTAGTCGATGAGTTCCCGGACGAAGTCCGCCTTGATGTTCTCATGGTCCTTATTGTGCCCCCAGGTGGCGGGGAACTTCCTGGACTTGAACCCCCCGGCGGTCCAAAGGATCGCGAGGTTGCCACCGTCCTCCTGGACGGCATCGATCGTCTTCTTCCAGGCGTCAAGACCGAACGTCGGCGTGCGCGTCACGGTCAGGTAGTACCCGCGGTGGGCGAACGGGCCTTCGGACGGCGGGTCGGCGGCCTCCCCGGCCGGAACCCAAACGAGGAGTGCGAGGAGCGGCCACAGGACGGAAGCTCGCATGGGGAGCCCTTCGGAGCAGGTGGGAAGACGCCATCATCGGATCTTGTACGACCGGGAGTACCGTATAGGCAACGGGGACGAGGCGGTCGTGGAGCGAGCGACGGCCGCCGGCGTGGACCAACAGTAGCCGGACGCTTGTGGTGGCGAATCGTCCGGAGGAGAGGCCAGCGGCAACCTGAGGTAAGGGCCACTTCGATCGGCTCATCCTGAACCGATATCACCCCACCTCGTGGGGAGCTTCCTGACCGGTATCGGGCCGGTTGACCATTCTGCTCACCGCGGTCGCCGGTGCTGGGTTCTGCAAATACTGAGGTAGCGGACTTACCAGTCGATCACCAGTTCCGCGCCCGCCTATTATTGTCATGCTGGTCTGTGTGGAGGGCGCTCATGGCCGGTATCGCAGAAGTGCTGGCCGCAGAGTTCGGCGACCTGTCAATGGCGGAGGCTGTCCGGCTCGCGATACGACTGGTAATCGCCGGGACGATCGGCGGGTTACTCGGGTGGGAGCGGGAACGCGCCGGTAAGGCCGCCGGCTTCCGCACGCATATCCTCGTGGCGATCGGGACCGCGGCCATGGTCGCTGTGCCCTCCCAGGCGGGATTCGGGTCGGACCCGGTCAGCCGTGTCATTCAGGGGCTGATGACCGGGATCGGCTTTATCGGCGCCGGGTGCATTCTCAAGCCGGAAGGCAAGGGCACCGTCCGAGGGCTCACAACTGCCGCGGGCATTTGGCTGACCGCTGCCGTCGGGATTACAGCTGGTATGGGTCGTGAACTCTCTGCCCTGCTGATTGGCGGTCTTGGGTGGTTCGTCCTGGCGATCCTGTGGCGATGGGAGACCCGAATCATCGGGCCACGAGACGAGGAGGGGTCTTAATGGGATCGATGCGCTATTTCAACTTGCCGAGCGCCTCCTTCGCTCGGGTGTGACCCTGATCGGCAGCTTTTCGATACCAGTCCGCCGCTGTCTCGTTGTCCTTCGGAACCCCCAGACCCCGTTCGTAGATCTGACCTAACCGAAACTGAGCTCCAACGTCTCCGGCCTGCGCGGAGTGGCGATAAGCGGCCACGGCCCGGGTGTACCACTTCGTCGCCGTCGCCTCGTCACTTGGGACGCCGCGGCCCCGGTCGTGGAGGAGCCCGAGCGCCAGTTGGGCATGCGGCAGACCCGCCTCGGCGGCTCGATCGTACCACCGGGCTGCCTCAGCCGCGTCCCGCTCGACGCCGACTCCCCGGTCGTAGGCGTCGCCGAGGTTGTACTGGGCGACGGGAAAGGGCCTGTCCGCAGCCGCACGGTAGAGACGGACTGCCTCCTTTTCGTTTTTCGTCACGCCAACTCCACTCGCGTAGCAACCTGCCAGCCGGTTGCTCGCGACCAGATCGCCGCGCTCCGCCGCTCGTTTGAACCATCGAGCGGCCTCGGCATCATCACGCGGTACACCCCGACCGTCGGAAGCCATAACCCCGAGCAGTACTTCCGCGTCCGGGTCGCCGACCTCGGCCAGCGATCGAACGTCGGCGGCCACCTGATTGATCCGGGCCAGCCCCTTCGACTCGTCACGCGGGCAGCCCCACCCGTCGCACTGGAGCAGGCCAAGCGTGGCGGACGCGAGGGCGTTACCGCGGTCAGCGGCAGCAGAATACCAGCGGATCGCCTCGACGGGGTCGTACCGGACGCCGGCTGCGTAGTCGTAGCAGCGGCCCAGCCGGAACTGTGAGTTCGCATGTCCGGTCTCGGCCGCCTGACCGTATAGCTTTGCTGCCAGCCTGGGATCGTAGGCTCCGCCGCTCGGACACGCGTGGAGCAGACCCAGTGCGTAGCGGGCCTCCACATCCCCTTCGCCCGATTCGCGACTGAGTTCCGGTAGTGCTCTGGTGAACAGGCCTCGCGCCTCTTTGATCGATTCTGGTGACTCACCCCTGCGGACGAGATAGTCGCCCAGAGCAGCCTGGGCCGGAGAGTAGCCACGCTCGGCCGCGCGCCGCAGCCAACTCGTCGCGGACGCGCGGTCCGTGACGCCGGTGCCGTGGAGCAGGAGCATCGCGAGACGATACTGAGCGGCCGGGTGGCCCTGATCGGCGGCGGCGCGGAATAACCTGGCCGAATCACTGGGATTGGTCGCGGAGAGGCGTATCGCTTCCTCGTAATCCCTCTCCGCCTTTTCTTCGGGTGTCGGTTCTTTGGGCTGCCGTGTGACCTCTTCGCGAGGCAGAATCGACGTGTTAGCAGTACCATCACCGTGCGACGTGGCCGTTGAGACGGTGTGCTTGGTCGGAACGCCGCTGCCGTTGCGGTTCACGAAGAGAATGGCACCGATCACCAGTACTATGGCGACTCCGCCGAGTGCGGCCCAGATCCAGACCGGCAAGACTCGCGGAGCCGTTCCACCGTTCCCGGACGAACCGGGTGTTGGGTCCGGTTCGGTCGGTGGGCCGGGCTTGGTCCTGTAGTGGACCCCGGACGGAACGGTGACAGCAGACGAGTCCGCGGTGCCGGAAGGGTCACGCGGTCTCGGCGGCACGAGCGGACCGGGTGCGGTCGGCGACGGCGAGATGCGGTCGAACCGATCGATCACGTCTCGCGCGTCCGGCGGCCGGTTGTCAGGGTGCTTTTCGATCAGTGACTGGATCAGGGACGACAGTTCGGGCGAAATCTCCGGGTTGAGCGACTCCGGCGGGGCCGGCCGTTGCAGAGCCAGGTTGGCCAGCAGCGCGAGGACATTCGAACCGTCGCAGGCCGGCCGGCCGGTCGCTGCCTCGTACAGGATGCAACCCAGGCTGAACAGGTCGGCCCGGTGGTCCAGTTTGTCGCCGGTGACCTGTTCCGGGGCCATGTACCCTGGTGTGCCCATCACCTGCCCGGACAGGCTCACCGCGTCCGACCCGTCGCCCGGTCGGGCGAGGCCGAAGTCGAGGATCTTCACCCGGCCGGTGCCGGCCTCCACCCAGACGTTGCCGGGCTTCAGGTCGCGGTGGACCAGGCCGCCCACATGTAGCGCGTCCAGCCCCCGTGCCATCTCGCGTCCGACCCGCAGCACTTCCGGTAGCGGGAGACGACCTTCACGCCGGAACCGATCGCCGAGAGTTTCGCCCAGGAGCAGCGGCATCACCAGGAACGGCAGCCCCCGCTCCTGACCCACGTCGTGGATCGCGATCACGTTCTCGTGTTCGACCGCGGCGGTGGCCCGGGCCTCGCGTTCGAACCGCTCACGATTACCCGGCCGGCTCGCCACTTCCGGCAGGAGGCACTTGACCGCGACCTTCCGCCGCAACTGAGTGTCTTCCGCGACGTAGACGATACCCATCCCCCCTCGCCCCAGCTCGCGCAGGACACGGTAACGGCCGACCCGGCCGATCTCATCCGCCTGCTGAGGCGGACCGAGTGGGGATGTGTACGGGGTGCCCTCCCCCGAATGTCCGAACGGGTCGAGTAGTGGAACCTCCGAGCCGCCGAACCCGTCCGGCGTGGTGCCTGCGCTGAGCGTCCCCTTGTTCGGAGGGGCGGGGTCCGGTCGGCCGGGAGGAATCGGCATGTCGTCCCCGGGTTCAGGGTGGGTTGCGGATATGATACCCGACCCCTGTGGGGTACAGTACCACATGAACTGTTCCGACCCGAGGGAACATCGTGGCCCGTCGGACGTACCACTCGCTGACCACCGCGATCGCAGCATGCATGCTCGCCGTCCCGGCCGCGGGTGACGACGGTGTCGAGCACCCCGGACGGCGCGAGCGTAATACGCCGGGGTTGGTGCTGGAGACCGGCGCCCGGACTGCCGCCTGCGACGTGCTGACCTTCACCGCAGACGGCAAGCAACTTCTCGCGGCCGGCGACGACAAGGTGGTCCGAACCTGGTCCGTGTCCGCGGACGGCCGACTCGGCCCGTCCACATTGCCGACGCTCCGCTGGCCGATCTTCCGTGAGGCGCGCGGCAATATCTACACGGCGGCCCTGAACCCCGACCAGAGCCATATCGTCATCGCCGGACATGGCCAGACCTCCGGCGGGTTCGCCGCGGCGGTGATCGACCGGTCAACCGGTGAGCTACGCCACGGCACCGGCAACCCCGAAGGCCGCCCGCAGCAAGGGACCGTCTGGGCCAGCGCTTTCTCGCCATCCGGCAGGCAGGTCGCGCTCGGAACCGTGACCGGGGCGGTCTGGGTCTGGGACATCACCGCGGGACGGCTCAAACAGGTCGGCAAGCATGACCCGCCGAAGGGGCACGACCCCTGGGTCGGCACAGTTCGGCTCGTGGCATTCGATGGCGAGGGCCGGGTACTCTCCATCGGCGGTCGTGGTGAACTGTGCGGGTGGGACATCGACCGACCGCTCCAACAGGCAGCACTTCACACCTTTGGTGGACCGATCACAACACCAGCCGTGCTCAGCCCGGACGGCAAGTGGGTCGGAGCCATCCCCGAGCAACCCGGCCGCGAAAAGCTCACGGTCGAACTGGTTTCCTTACCGAATGCACGCCAGAAGCGAACGATCACGTTCGACCTCGTCGAATTGCCGCACCGGCTCGCGTTCAGCCGCACCGGGCGATACCTGGCTGTCGCACTCCGGCGGGTCGGTCAGCCGGACCTCGACGGGTCCGTTTCCTTTTATCAGGAGCGGGGCGGCCGAGTCGCGATCTTCGACCTGAGCAAGCCGGACGGCGAACTGGCGCCCATCGCCGGCCCCATGCAGGGGCTCTATGCCGAGGGTCTGGCGTTCCATCCGACGAACGAAAACTGGCTGGCCGTTGCCGGCGGGGACAACCACGAGGTCATCCTCTGGGACTGGAAGTCCGGGCGAAAGCTCGGCGAGGTCGCCCAGTCAGGTTACAGCTTGTGGGGGGTCGCACTGTCGCTCGACGGGGAGCGCGTCGCCTTCCAGGAGCAACGACACGCGGCAGCCCCGCACCCGAACCGCCGGGGCACTGGGCCGTGGCGAACCTTCGATCTCACCACACGCCGATTCGTGGACGAGGCACCGTCCATGCCGCCCCCAGTCGATGACTCACCAGACGGCTGGAAGATGCTCACGAACGCGGCTGACAACCGACGTGCGGACCTCTGGCACGTCGAGTCGCCCGACGGCAAGCGATACGCACTCCCCTGGTCGCGGACGGATGATGAGTTTCCTCGTTGCTACGTCTTCCTGCCTGGCAACCGGCTGGTCGTAGGCCACTACTGGGGAGCGAGCGTTTACAACCTGACCTCGAACGGCCCGCGGCGAGTCCGGTTGCTTCAAGGGCACGACGGGTACGTCACCGCGCTCGCTGCGTCGCAGGACGGCAAGCGGCTCGTCACCGCATCGCGGGACATGACCCTCGCCGGCTGGTCGCTGGAGGGTTGGCCGCACCACCCGCGTCTCGGCGCGGAGTTGTTCGAGCGCGGCGGCCGCCTGCTCGTCGGCGCGGTGGCGCCCGGCAGCCCGCTCTGGGAAATGGGGTTCGACACCGGGGACTCGGTCGAGGCGTTGCTCGTCGCGGACCACTCGCTGCCGGGTCAGGCCAGGGCCAGGATCGTTTTCGACCGCAGGCTGGGGGAGAAGCCGGTCGGAACACCGGCGTCCGCTGTCGAGTTCCTCCGCTCCGAGTCCGGGCCGGGCGTCGAACACCTCTTCTACTGGCGGACGCCCGGCGACCTGAAGCTGTACAAGGGGCTCACCAGCGTAATCGACCGGCCGCTGTGGCGGTTCTTCCCGCACGGCGATCGCGACTGGGTTCTGTGGCGGTGGCGGGATTATTACTACGACTGCTCCGTCAACGGCGACTACCGCATCGGCTGGCAGCGTAGCCATCCGCTCGCGGGGTTACGCAAGCCGGACTTCTTCCGGGCCGAACAGTTCCGCGGCGAGTTCCTGAAACCGGAGAAGCTTGGTCGGACCTTGACCACCTGGCGATCAGAACCGGACCTCATCCGGTTCAACGACGTTGAACCGCCCATCGTCACGGTTGCCGAGCCAAAGCCCACCGCCGGCGGGTTCGAGACGACCGTCTCCGCGTCGGCCCGGGGATCGCTCGACACTCAACAGCCCGGCCGGATACTCGTCTGGCTCAACGACCTCCTACTGGCGGACTGGCGGGGCGACGCACTGCCGGTGCGGGACGGCAAGGCCCAGGGGACGGTCGCGATACCAGCCGATAAGCTCCGCGGCGGCGAGAATGTGATCGTCGCCCAGTGCTACGGCCGCGGTGGGGCGCGTGCCGACAGTACTCCGCGTAGTATCCACAGGGACTCGACGCCGTCGGAACGGACCCTGCACGCGCTACTGGTCGGTGTCGGCGACTATAGCCGTGCCAAACCCCGGCAAGCGAAACTCCGGGCTGCCGAGGATGCCGGCGTGCTGGCACGGACTCTGAGCGATCAGGCCGGCCGCGGACCGTTCGCCGCGGTCCGGGTGAAGCCCCTGCTCGATGGGGAGGCCTCCCGGACCGCGATCCTGGCGGAACTGGAGGCACTCCGCGACCGCGTGAAGCCCGACGACCTGCTCGTCTTCCACCTCGGCGGACACGGCACGTCTCTGGCCGAGCTGCGGCAGAAAAAGGTGTCACCGCGCAAGCTCGCCGGTCTGGGGCGGTTCCTGTTCATGTGCGGCGACTTCGACCTCGACCGGATGCCGGACACGACCATCGGTTTCGAGGATCTGCATGACCGTCTGAGCCACTTGCCCTGTCACAAACTGCTCCTGCTGGACGCCTGTCACTCCGGGGAGGCCCGCACCGCGGGAGGCGACACCGACGCCAACCCGGTCCGCATCCTCACCAGGCACGGGATCGGCTGTACGATCCTCGCGGCCTGTGGACCGGATGAACAGGCGATCGAGAACGACGCCCTCGACCCGATCGGCGGCGGCCACGGGCTGTTCGCCATCGCCCTCCGCCGGCTGCTGGAAGACGGCAAGACGTTTGCGTCCGCCGACCGCAACGGTAACGCCCGACTGGACGCGGCCGAGTTGGCCGCGGGGGTCGGGGCTCAGGTGAAGGACCTCGTCGCGGAACACAACGCCCTGCTCCGCAGGCTCGGCGAAAAGGGTGATGACCGACAAACGCCGGTCGCCTTCGTGCCCCGGCTGGAGGAGAAGACCCCTGTGGCGGCGAAAGCCCCCACGCCCGGCGGCGAATAGAATCGACGACGCGTTGCCCACAGCGAGGAGACTCATGACACCGTGCATCCGGCTATTGATTGTCGCCGGTCTGACCGTCGCCCCGACCGCCGCAGCTCGCGCCGACGGGCTCGACAAGGTGTTGACCAACAACGCCCGCGGCGTCCTGGCTCAACTCACCGCGAAGGGATACGCCAACGTCGGCGTGCTAGCGTTCGAGGTCCAGACCGGCGGGCCGGACGGCCCGGTCACGACCAGCCTGGGGCGGATGAACGAGTCGATGGCGACCCGGTTGGAGAACGCCCTGATCCTGGCCAACGACGAGGCGAAGCCCATCGGCATCGTGCGCGGTGCGGGACGGTACGCGGCGAGTCGTGACAAGGCCGCGACGTATCAGAGCAAGGAGGGTCGGGCCGCACTGTTCGCCGACGGGTACCCGCTGGCCTGGGGTAAGACGACCGTCAAGCCGAGTGCGTTCCTGGTCGGCCGGGTGCGGCTCGACCGGGAATGGAAGACGGCCACCGTTACACTCCGACTCTTCGACGAGCGTGACCCGGCGGCGTGGCGGGATTTGGCGATGACCGGCGCCGACACGCCCGTTACCCGGCAGACGCTCGCGGACATGGGGCAGTCGTTCGCGGTGCCACAACTCGTGCGCAAGCGCGGCGGCGAGAAGGAGCTGGCCGACCCGTTCAAGGACGAGGAGGCAGATAGGGCGGCCATGCCGATCGTGACCCGTGTCACCCGCCCCGGCGAGGGGAGGGTTCCCGAGATCGTGCCGCCGGTCCGGGCGGAAGCTCCCGTCAAGGGCTGGGGTGGAGTCGAGGAACTGTTGACGTTCCGGGCGTTCTACGACGGGACCGAGGTCCGCCGCGACGTGGACAACAACTACCCGACGCCGAAGGCCGGACAGAAGGTCCACTTCACCGCGAAGAGTACCGAGCGGCTCGGGCTGGTTCTGCTCGTCAACGGGATCAACACAGCCGATTTCGACAAGTCGAGCCGCGAAGTCGGCGGGTACGTCAAGTGGGTGCTGGAACCGAATCAGGAGTACCTCATCCGCGGCTATTACACCGACGACAAGGTCTTCCCGTTCGAGACCGCCGAGCGAAAGGCGGCCGAGGAGGTACTCGCGGAACTGGCCCCGCGGCCGCGATTCGGCCAGATCGAACTGCACGTCTACAAGGAGGTCGATAGCGGCACTGTGATGGCGCGGAATGGCGGCCTCCGCGAGGCGGTCGGGACCGCGGAGACGCTGGCCGAGTTGAAGAAGGACATCCAGGCTCACATCCTGGCAGCGTCGCGACCGGTCAAGAAGTCACTGATCATCCCCGGTGCCGGTGAGTCGTTCACTGGCAAAAAGACCGACTTCGACGGAACGCTCGCCGCGAAGGTGGTCATGACCTACTCGGGTCCGGCCGGCAGCTCGAAGTAGTTGGGATCGAGTCATTGAGCCCGACGTCCGCACCTCGTCGAGCTCAATATCTCAACCCGCACAGACCGATCTACCAGATCAACCTGCCCAGCCTGCCACCTCTTTTGCCCATTTCTCACGCAAGTCCCTCGCATACGGCGTAATCAGCAGTCGAAGTAAAAATCGGACCGACCCGCATTGCGGTCGGAACCGTCACGGAGCGTCTGGTATGCGCAACCGTCGCCGCTGGAAGAACTGGCTGTCGGGGCTTGGTATCGCGCTGACCGCAGGCGCCGCGACGGCCCAGGACGTACTACCCGCCGGGCAGCGCCACGCCGCGCCGTCACCGTGCCCGCCTGTCATTCCCTGTCCGCCCGTCTGGCCACAGCAGACGCCAGCCGCTCCAGGGTTGCCCACACCTCCGGGTACACCAGCCGCTCCACCGGTGGCGTCAGCGCCGCCAGCCGCGTCGTCGCCGACGGCGGAGGCGGCCCTGACTCCCGCCCCGACTGCGGCGTTCGCCGAGGCGCCATCCGCCGGCACCGGCGGTCGAGCGTCCATTGCCCCGAATATGATGGGCGACCTGCTCGGCGCCCGCGCGATCATCCTGCAGGGCATCTCACGTGACCTGGTCGTGCGATTCCCCAACCCACAGCCCGTGCCGGGCGGCGTACAGGTCAACCCCGCGACCGGGACAATCTCGTTCGGCGGCATCAGCCTTCCGACATCGCAACTCGGACTGAGCGGGCTCGACCCGTTCCTCCAGCCGGCGACTGCCGGTGTGCCGATCACCGCGGCCCAGACCGCCGCCGTCCAGGGCGTACTGAACACGCTCGCGGCCCGTCCGGGCACCCCGTTCGAGCCGATCCCCGGCCTCCCGGACTCCACCCAGGGGACGCTCCGAAACGCCCAGGGCGGCTTGTTCACGGCCCTCGATCAGACTTCGCCCGTCCGACTGGTGGGGGTGCGGGTGGACCCGGTGACCGGTCTGTACGTGACGGACCTGGAGTACCGCGCGCGGCTGACCGGCTTGATTAGCGAAGTGCCGATCAGCATTCCCAGCCCCGGATCCGGTGGCGTGGTCGGACGGGTCAAGATGTCCGAGGAGAACAGCCCGTTGCCTCGCGACCGAGTGATCTTCGTCTACGACTACTTCTCGAACACCGCCCTGTCGGCCGGCGGAATCGACGTGAACCGATTCCAGTTCGGCCTGGAAAAGACATTCCTCGACGGCCGGGCATCGGTCGAAGCCCGATTGCCGTTCGCCGGCACACTCAACAGCACCGTCGTCGCCGGCCGGGAGGACTGGGACACCGAACTGGGCAACGTCCGGCTCGCCGCCAAGTACCTCTGGTGGGCGGGGCGGGTCGTACAGGTGTCCAGCGGCATCGGGGTCAGCTTACCGACCTCGTCGGACGTTGGAGTCTTCATGCCCGACGGCCGACGGCTGATGCGGATTGAGAACGAGTCCGTCCAGGTCGAGCCGTTTGTGGCGGTGATGCTCACTCCGAACGACCGGTTCTTCGCCCAGGCGTGGGGCTGGGTCAACGGCGACGTGTCGGGCAGCCCGCTGCACGTCAACCCGCAGGTCTTCGGCGGGCTCGGCCAGGATATCCGCTTCTACGACCGCACGTTCGTCGGCGCCGACCTGCAACTGGGCTACTGGCTGTACCGCTCGCCGTACGAGCGGCTCAGTGGTCTGGCCCCGTTCGCCGAGTTGCACTGGGCCCGCGCCATCGAGGCGACCGACCTGCTCCACGAGGCGAGACGGGAGGGCATGGCGGTGGATGACACCGGCGGGGCCGAAGAACTTAACCTGACCCTCGGCATCACTGCACTGATTCGCAACCGGATGACGGTGACGCTCGGCGGGTCCGCGCCGCTCTGGGGCGGCAACCGCCGGACGTTCGACGGCCAGTTCGGCGTTCGCGTCAACTGGTACTACGGCCGTACCGCGCGGGAAATGAACCCGGCGTACTTCGTAAGCGGGTTCTAGCCGCGTCAGGTGTCCGAGATGATCGTCCCGGTGCCCCCCGTCGGGGGCGCCGTCCGCACTCCCTCGGACTGCTCGAAGTACAGCGGCCGGCCGAGTTGAACCGAGCCCCGGTCGGCCGCCTCGATCGCCGGGAACCGGGCCTGCGTCTGTGTCAGGTTCCAGTCCGTGGCCCAGATGTTCCCCAGGTGCGCCGCCGACCGGCCGGCCACCCGCACGGCGTTGGTCGTGAACCGGGTGAACCGCAGGTTCGTCCCTTGAACCCGCGCCGCCGGGGACGACACCACCAACCCCGCAACGCCTCCCTCGTGCCCCTGGGTGTTGACGTTCACCAGCATCCCGGTCGTTTGCTCGCCACTCACCTCTACCCCGATCGTGCAATAATCCAGGTCCGCACTGGAGATCAGGAACTTGCTCGTGGACCCCTCCTGACTCGGGACGGTGCTGGTCTCGAAGTGGAACCCCCGGTGGTAGCCGAACACGAACACGTTCGAAAACTGCGGATTATCGACCCGCCCGCACCGGACTCCGACCGATAGCCGGTACTGGAAGGCTCGTACGACGGCCGCCTCCTCCTTCGCCAGCACGTCGGACCAGAACGGCCAGAGGTGAAGGTTGGTGACTTTCACCACGTCGCGGGCGTTGTTGATGCGGATCCCCTCGACTAGCGGCTGACCCCAGATGCGGTCCAGCGTCACCCGGCCGACCACCCCCCGTGGGTTGTTGACCCAGATGCCGTTGGTCGGGTTGAATAGATGAACGTTCTCGATGAGCACGTCGGACGCGAGGACGTGAATAGCCGGCGGGAAATCGCCCGGCTCCCAGCCCGGCCGGGGTGGCGGTTGACCATAGACGAACGCCACGTCCCGGAGCACTGCCCCCGGTGCGGCCAGCGTTACCGCCGCGAACCCCGGGGCGTCCACCAGCAGCCAGGTCCCGGGGTTCGCCTGGCCGGGTTGCCAGTGCGTCGGCCAGCCCGCCCCGACGATCTGCACCTGCCTCGTCACCCGAAGACCGGCCCGGAGCCGGTATGTACCCGGCGGCAGCCAGACGACACCGCCGCCATGAGTCGCGGCAGCGTCGATAGCCGCCTGGATGGCCGCATAGTCGGGTGTCGTGCCGTCACCCTTGGCCCCGTACTCAACGACGTCGTACCAGCCGCGCATGACCGTGCCCCCGGATTCAACCCGATTTGTAGGGCCGGCTTCGTGCAGTCGCCAAAATGTGGGCGTTAAAAAGCGTCGGGTGGGTCGAATTCGCTCGACCCACCCGAGGAGAATGGTTCAACGGAACACTACCCGACGTACACCCCGCCGGCGAAGCCGGGGTAAGCGTCGAACGAGAACAGTTCCGGCGGGGGCGACGCGGACCGAATGCTCTTGCCAGCGTAAGCGGTCACCCGACTGCCGGCCCCGGTTCCGGCCCCGATCACCACATCGGTCAAGTTGTCGCCGTCCAGGTTGCGGGCGGCGACTCGGACGCCGCCGCGATTGTTCACATCTCCACCGAAGAAGTTGGCGATCGGCACCGCCTGGTTGGAGCCGAGTCGCTCGCCCGAGAACGCGGTCACCCGAGGACCGCCACCTGGGCCGCCGCCGGCGATCAGGTCCGCCCGGCCGTCGCCGTCCAGGTCGCCGGCCGCCACGAACGCCCCGTTTCGCAACGCGGCTTCGAACGCGAAGAAGTCGGCGAACAGCTTGGGCGGGATGGCTCCCGGCGTCAACCCGGTGCCGTCGAACGCCGCGATCCGCGGCCCGCCGCCGAACCCGGCAGACACGGCGAGGTCGGCGACACCGTCCCCATTCAGGTCGCCGATCCCGGCCCGGGCGCCGCCGCGGAAGTTGGGGTCGTCGATCCCGAAGAAGTCCGCGACCTGCTTGAAGTCGGCACCACTGAAGACACGAACCCGCGGCCCGCCGCCCTCATCCGGCGTAATCACGATGTCGGGGATACCGTCGCCAGTCAGGTCGCCGGACGCCACATATACGCCGCCGACGAACGCCGCCTCGAACGGATCGACCCGGAACAACTCGGTCCGCGTAACGCCGTCTATGACCCGGACCTGGCTGGCCGACCCGGGGCCGGTGCCGGCCACCATATCGGCCACCCCGTCCCCGTTGAAGTCCGCCGAGGTCACGCGAACCCCGCCGGTCAGCCCGGGGAACAGATCGAGGCTGAACCGTTCGCTGCTGTCCGGGTTGAAGAACCGGGCAATTGCTGGCATTCCGGCGCCGGCCCCGACCGCGAACTCGCGGAACCCGATCAGAGCCGGGGTCGGGCCGGGCGGCGGCGGCACGACCGCGTTCACTACCTGGTTCACCGACGCGGCAGAACTCGTCGTGAAATTGGCGTCGCCGCCGAAGGTCGCCGTGATCGCGTGCGTCCCCGGCGCCAGCGTGACCGCGAGTGTCGCGGCCCCGCCCACGACCGGGGCGCTCCCGATCGCCGTGGCTCCGTCGAAGAACGTGACCGTCCCGGTCGGCACCGCACCGATCGGAACCAGTCCGGCTACCGCCGCGGTGAGTGTCACCGCAACCCCTTCGTTCGCCGGGTTGAGGCTGGTGGCTACCGTCGTCGCGGTCCCGACCTTGTTCACCACCTGAGCGACCGGCGCGGACTCGCTCGGGCCGAATCCACCCTGTGCGGCGAACTTGGCCGTGATCGTGTGCGACCCCTCGCTCAGCGGCCCGGTGAACGTCGCCACCTGCTGGCCGCCGACCGTCGTCACCGTGGCAGACCCGATCTGCACGCCGCCATCCCAGAACGTCACCGTGCCCGTGGCCGCGCCGAGTTGCGCTGCAACCAGGGCCGTGAACGTGACCGGCTGGGTCACGAACGACGGGCTGCCGCCGGAGGTAACTGTGATCGTCGTGCCGATCGGGTTCACCAGTTGGGAAACTGGTGCCGAATCACTACCGGTGAAATCACCCGCTGCCGCGAATTTCGCCGTCACCGCATGAGTGCCGACCGTTAGACCCGACGTGGTGAACGTCGCCTGCCGCTGGCTCCCAACGGACACGAGCGACCCCTGCCCGATCATGACGCCGCCGTCCCAGAACGTCACCGTGCCCGCGGCCGCGCCGAACAGCGCTGTGACTGTCGCGGTAAACGTAACCGGCTGGGTCGCCAACGTGGACAGGGCCGACGAGGCTATCGCAACCTTCGTCCCGATCAGGTCCACCGTCTGGGTGACGCCGGCGGAGTTGCTCGCAGTGAAGTTCCCCTGGGCGGCGAACTTGGCTGTGATCGTGTGGCTGCCAAGCGCCAGATTTGTCGTGGTGAACTCCGCCTGTTGTTTACCGCCCGCCGCCGCCAACGGAGCGGACCCGATCTGAACACCGCCGTCCCAGAACGTAACCATGCCCGCAGCCGCGCCGAACTGCGCCCCGACTGTGGCGGTAAGCGTCACCGGCTGAGTGACCAGCGAAGTCGGGTTCGACGAGACGACCGTGATCGTGGTCCCGATCACGTCCACGACCTGGGTAAACGGCGTCGATGCCGACGGGTCGAAGATCCCGGCCTGCCCCGGGAATTTCGCGACAATCGTGTGGCTGCCGAGGGCGAGCGCCGAGGTGGTGAACCTGGCGATCTTGTTCGGCCCGAACGGGTCGAATACCTCCAGCGGTGCAGTGCCGAGGAGCGTCGTCCCCTCCCAGAACTCGACCGGCCCGTTCACGGCGAGGACGTCGTCCGGCTGCGCCCGGACGAGGACCGAAATCGTCACACCCTGTGTCACGAACGACGGGCTGCCGCTGGAGCCGAGTTGGTAGGTGAGCGTAGGGATCACGTTCACTGTCTGGGGGATGGCGGCGGAATCGCTCCCCTTGAAGTTCCCCTGAGCAGCGAACTTGGCACTGATCGAGTAGTTGCCGACCGCAAGGTTCGTGGTGCTGAACGTCGCCTGCTGTAGTCCACCGACAGTCGTGATCGTCCCCTGCCCGATCTGCACCCCACCGTTCCAGAACGTAACCGTCCCGGTCGCCGCCGAGATCGCGGATCCCACCACCGCGGTGAACGTGACCGGCTGGGTGACATAGGACGGGTTGCTGCTGGCGGTGACTGTGACAGTGGTCCCGATCGGGTCCACCACCTGGCTGAATGCTGACGACTCGGACGGATTAAACGTCCCGGCCACTCCCACGTACTTGGCCACGACCTGGTGCGTCCCGATGCCCAGCGTCGAGGTAGCAAACGTCGCCTTCTGATCGGCCCCGACCGTCACCAGCGTACCGGAGCCAAGCAGGGTGGACCCCTCCCAGAACTCGACCGTCCCGGTCGGCACGCCGCTGGTTGCCGTGACCGTGACGGTAAACGTGACCGCTTGCGTGGCCAGTGACGGGCTGCCAGTGGAAATGATGGTAGTGGCCGTGCTGGAACCGGTCGCTGACGTGACCGTCAGCGTGACCGCCGCCGAATCGCTGGCGAGCCAGTTCGCCTGGGATGCGTACTTGGCAGTGATCAAGTAGTCGCCGGCCACCCAGCCGACGGTCGAGGCGACGAACTCCGCCTTCTGGACGCCGCCGATGGTGGTCAGGTTGCCGGACCCGATCTGGTCGGCCCCCTTCCAGAACGAGACCTGGCCGGTCGGGAGACCAGGCCCGGTCACGGTCGAGGTGAAGGTGACGCCGGCCCCCTGGGTAACAAACGGAGCGGAGGACACGAGTGTGTTGGTCGTCGCGGCCTTGTTGACCGTCAGGCTGAACGCCGAGGACGTACTCGTGGCAAAGCCGGCGGCCCCCTCGAACCGAGCGCTCAGTGACAGCGTCTGGGCCGGCAGTTGCGTGGCGGCCGTGTTGAACGTGGCCACCCCGGAACCGTCAAGCGTGCCAGTCCCGAGAACGGACGCCCCGTTCAGGAATGTGACCGTCCCAGTCGGTGTGCCACCCCCGGACGTCACTGTGGCCGTCAAAGTGACTCCCGTTCCGTATGTGGCCGGACTGGGAGCGGCGACGAGTGCCGTGGTCGTCCCGGCCGCCGGGGTGGTTGTGTTCAGCAACGAAACAACATAGTTCCCGATCCAGTGGACGATCGCCACGTCCGGCGACGAGAGGTTATTGAAGTTATCGATCACCATCGACTGGGCGCCGACCTTGCCGGTCGAGTACGGGGAGTTGACCTCGCCAGCGAACTTGCCCACGATCGTCGGGTCCTGCAAGTAGACGACCGCGGCGCCGGGCGACCCGAAGATGTTGCTCGTACTCGGCGGCTTCCCGAAGTCGCACGCCACGATGTCCTGCCGCCCGTCGAGATTCATGTCGGCGACCGCGACCATGAACGCGGACGTTAGCCCGGTCTTCATCGAGACGGCCGGCCCGAACGCCCCGCCGCCGTCGTTGCGGAACAGATCGACGGACGCCCCCGCTCCGAAGTTGGCGTACCCGTTGGGCTGGTCCGGGTTGCCGGCGTTGGCCACCACGATGTCGATCCCGGGCAGGCCGTCCACCTCGGCGGCGATCACGACGCCCGGGAACTTGCCAACGGTGTCGTACCGGGCGGACGTGCCAAAACTACCATCCCCGTTGCCGGGGAAGATGCGAAGGACGCCGAGGTCCTCGGTGGCCTCGCCCTCGTTGATGAACGTCACGCTGGCGTACGTCACCGCGAGGTCGTAAGTGGCGTCCCCGTCGATCTTGGCCACCGCCAGGCCCAACGGCACCCCGTCCTCGTTCGCCGCGTCCAATGTGCTATGAGTGGTCAGTATGCCAGTCCCGTCGTTCTTGAGGACGGCGATGTTCCGTCCGACGGCAGTGTCCGTGTGGCCGATGTTGGTCACGACCACGTCCTGCTTGCCGTCCCCGGTCATGTCGGCGATCTGGACCGCCCAGGGGCGGTTCCCCGCTGATGACACTGCCGTCCCGACCTGAGTGAACGACCCGACGGCCGACCCCTTGAAGACCGAGACAGTCCCGGCCTGAGTGTTCTGGTTGGTCTGAATAGTTACGATGTCTTCATACGGGTCGTCGTTGATGAACCCGATGGCCAGGTAGGACACGCTGTCCGCGGTTCCGCCGACCGGCTTCGTACTCGCGCTGCCGAATGTCCCATCCCCGTTCCCGTAAAGGAACGTGATGTTCTTCCCGGCCCCGGCTACTGTCCCGTCGCCGTAATTGGTCAGCACAAGGTCGCGGTTCCCGTCATCGTTCCAGTCGCCGGACGTGAGGAAGCCACTGTTATTGAGGGCACCGAACGTCTGTGATCCGCCCATGGCGAGTAGTGCGGGGGCGTTGCGGTCTTCGAGTTGCTCAACGGCCGACCGGACCATCGGGGTACGGGCCGCACGGACAGTGTTGCTGGCAAAACGACGAGTCAACCGATAAAAGCTGCGAGTCATGTGCGTAGAGCCTCCGACGAAGGACCGCGACGAAGGGAACCACACCGTAATGAAAGACGGTGTGCCGGGCATGGGCGGATTTGACAATAACGCTGCGAGCCGGTCGTTACGATCGGGCGATGCGGAACAGGTTCGCAGTTAGAACTGCGAATGTCAACGGCCGACACCACCTTACGACCATCTTCACATTGCTGGACCGAGTGGATTACACGGTCTGAACCGGCCAGATCAGGGTTGCCCGGAATATTGCGGCCTTGCGCGAGAATACAGGCCGCTACCTTCGCTTCAGCGCCTTGTCTGCGATGTCGGTCCGGTAATGTACTCCGTGGAACTGAATCAGCTTAACCGCATCGTAGGCGCGGGCCTTGGCCGTTGCCAAATCGTTGCCCAGGGCCGTGACTCCCAGGACCCGACCGCCGTCGGTCACGACCCGGTCGCCCTGTAAGCGCGTGCCAGCATGGAATACCTTCACGTCGGGGAGTTTCGCCGCCTCGTCCAGTCCTGTGATGACCTTGCCGGTATCGTATTTTCCCGGGTAGCCGCCAGAGCAAAGGACCACGCACACTGCAGGACGGGGGTCCCACTCGATACGACCGTCCTCGAACTCACTGAGCCGCTCGTCGGCGACCGCCTCCAGCAGGTCGAGCAGGTCAGTCTTCAGACGCATCAATACGACCTGCGTCTCCGGGTCGCCGAAGCGGGCGTTGAACTCCAGCACCCGCGTCCCCTGGTTGGTCAACATCAACCCGGCGAAGAGTACGCCATTGAACGGGAACCGTCCTCGCTTCATGGCGTGGACGGTCGGCACGAACACGCTGCCCTCGGTCTCCTTGAGGAGTTCCAGGGTGCCGGCCGGGGCCGGGCAGTACGCCCCCATCCCGCCGGTGTTCGGCCCCTTGTCCCCGTCGAGGGCCGGCTTGTGGTCCTGGCACGCCGGCAGCGGCAGGATGGTGCGTCCGCTGACCAGCGCCAGAACAGACAACTCCTCCCCGTCCAGTCGCTTCTCGACCACGATCTGTCGACCGGCCTTCTCGCCGAACTCCTCCCTGACCATGATCCGTTCGATGGCTTTCTTGGCCTCGGGCAGGTCCTTGCAGACGATGACCCCCTTGCCCGCGGCCAGTCCGTCGGCCTTGACCACCACCGGGTAGTCGCGCGTCTCGATATACGTCCGGGCCGGGTCGGGGTGATCGAAGATGCGGAACTCGGAGGTGGGCACGTCGGCGTGCCGCATCAGGGTCTTGGCAAACACCTTGCTGGTCTCGACCCGTGCCGCCGCCTGTGACGGGCCGAACACCTTGATCCCGCGTTTCCGCAGGTAGTCCGAGAGTCCGAGCGCCAGCGGTTCTTCCGGGCCGATGACAGCCAGCCCGACCTTCTCCTTCAAGCAGAACCGGGCCAGCTTGTCGAACTCGGTCGGGTCGATGGGGACGTTGGTGCCGTCCGACGCGGTGCCGGCATTGCCGGGCGCGCAGAACACCTTTTCGGCCCGCGGCGACTGGGCCAATTTCCAGACCAGGGCGTGTTCACGCCCGCCCTTGCCGATCACAATGACGTTCATCAACTGTCCCATTTCGATCGGGTCTCGATGACTCGACCCGACCTACGAAAGCGCGGCCCACAGTTCGAGGATGTTCCGACGGTTCTGTCCGAGGTCCCCAACCCCGATCCGACTGCGGCTCTCGGCGTGGACCACGGTCCCACCGTCACCGGGCGTGAGCGATAGGCGCACGTCGTCGGTGAACCGGAGGACGCGGGTGCGGCGGGTCAGGTGCGCGGTCCCGGCGACGGGATCGATCGACACGATCCGCCACCGTGGCAGCGCCCGGGCAGCGGCCTCGATCCGGCGGGCAACGTCAGCCGGTGGCCCAGGCAAGGTCAACGGTCCGAGGTCTGGATGGGACGGCTCGCAGGTGTTCGCCCAGTTCCGCGTGAGCCAGCGTACCATCCGTTACCGCCCCCGAAACCACGACGCCTACCCGACGCCAGTGTACGGAGTCGGGAAGGCACCCGGCAATCCGTCGGGTCGGCCATGCGCGGTGCCGCTCCCTTGTCAGGGCACCTTCAGGTCGAAGTCGGCCTTGTCGGTCCCACCCGCGGGGACATCGAATTCGAGAGTCGTCTGCGCGTTGTACTTCATCGGGAGTTGTTGGACCTTCACCGGGTTGTCGTTCGAAATGTCAGCGTCCTCCCGGATGGAGATCCGGACCTTGTGCTTGCCGACCACCGCACCCTGACCGTTCTTGCCGATCAACTCCAATGTGTAGCGGCCCGCCGAGTCGGTGGTGGCCGCCGAACTCGGACCGGGTTCCAGGTTGCCCGCAGCCGCCACCGGGGCAAACGTCACAGACGTGTTGGCGAGGGGCTTGCCGTTGAGGTGAACGACGCCGGAAACCGGGGCCACCTTGTACGGGTCGCTGCTGCAACCCATCAACACGGGAAGCAGTAGTCCCGGAAGGAACCGTGCGCGCATGGCCGTTGCCACCTGAATCGGGGTGAGGAGAGGGGGCGGGACACGAGTCCCGCCCGAAAAACGGACGACCGGGCCGTGCCGCTTATTGCGTGTCGGCCACCTCGCCCCCGGCGATGGACGCCATGCTCGGGAGGATGAAGTTGACGTCCACGTTCGACCCGATCGACCGAACCGACCCGTCGCACAGGACGAAGTTGATCCGGTTCCCGGCGTGGCCGCTGCCCCAGCCCCGCTTGCAGACGTTCGACCCACCCAGGCCCCCGATCCGCACGCACTCGTCGAAGTCCGGGAGCAGGGTCCGGGTCTGGCCGATGGTCACCGACGACTGGTTGTACGAGGTGTACGCGTAGGCCCAGAAGGTCCGCCGGGCCTGCCGGGTCTTCGTCACGTATTCCCCGATCAGCAGGGTATTCGAGGTCCCATCGTTGATGCCGGGGATGGTTTCCTGGGACGTCGCGCCCTGGCGGACGGCGTGCATGGCCCCCCGGAACCCGGAACGCCAACCCATCAGGTACGACACCTGGTTGGCGTCGTCCCAGTACGCATCACCGCTCCCGGTCGTCAGGTTCTGGAACCCGTAGGTGGCCCCGGACACCGCCCGGTAGCTACCAGACATGTAGTCGGGCCGCGGGTAGCCGTTCTGCCCGCCTGGACCCGAGTCGGGTCGGCTCACCGCCATTGGCATCGGGTCCGACGGGCAGGAGTACACCTTCACCGGGGTCTTCCGCATGACGTCCATGTTGGCGTTGATCGAGGCGGGTACCGGGTTCGGCAACTTGGGGTCGTTGAGCTTGTAGAGGTTGTCCTGCTCAATGAACGGCAGGATGGAGACGGTCCACGTATCGTAATAGTCCCACAAGTTGTTCACAAGCAAGTACTGGTTCCCGGCAGGTAACTTTCCGAGGGCGTCGTGATAGTTGTGGACGGCCAACCCCATCTGCTTGAGGTTGTTGGCGCACTGGATCCGCGCGGCAGCGTCGCGGACCTTCTGGACGGCGGGCAAGAGCAGTCCGATCAGGATCGCGATGATCGCGATCACCACCAGCAGCTCAATCAGCGTGAACCCGGACCGTGGCCGTGCGGATGCGGGGAGGGACATGTGTCGCCTCACAGGTAAAGTGGATGAGAAACGTGACCGGCCCGGAAGTACGGTCGAAGGGGCGCGAGTGCGAGCCGGCACACTGATCGTAAACCAACCGTCTTTAATGAGTCAATGATGAGTGGAGATATTATTGACCCACGATGCATGGATGGGATGTTGGCATGTTTCGTCTGGACTAATCAATAAAGTTAGTCTAGGCTATACTCACTATGTTCAGATATCGACTCCCAACATCTGCTCGGTGGCAGCTTGCCGGATCCGTGGGTGCTGTTGCGTTGCTGGTTGCAGGCTGCGCGGGTGGCGGCCCCGGTGCCGTCGGTGGCGGCCCGGTCCGGGTGGTCGCGACGACGGGCATGATCGCCGACGCGGTCAGGCAGGTCGGCGGCGACCATGTTCAGGTGACGGCCCTCATGGGGCCGGGCACGGACCCGCACACCTACCTGCCGTCGCCGTCGGACGCGAGCGCACTGGCCTCGGCACACGTGGTCTTCTTCAACGGGCTGCACCTGGAAGGGAAGATGACGCAGCTTCTGGAGGAGAACCAGGCTGGGGCCGCGCGGGCGGTGGCGGTGAGCCGGGCCATCGAACCCGCCCGGCTCCTTCACGCGGATGGCGGGGACGGGGCCCACGACCCGCACGTCTGGTTCGACGTGCGACTGTGGCTGAAGTGCGTCGAGGTGGTTCGCGACGAGCTGGCCGCCGTTGACCCGGCCCGCGCGGCCGACTACCGCGCTAACGCCGACCGGTATTTGAACGAACTCGATGCACTGGACCGGGAGGTGCGTGAGAAGGCGGGTCGGCTCCCGGCATCACGGCGGGTGGTGGTCACGTCGCACGATGCGTTCGGTTACTTCGCCCGTGCGTACGGGTTCGAGGTGCGCGGTCTCCAGGGGGTGAGCACGGCGGCGGCGACCGGGACGCGGGACGTGGACGAACTGGCAAACTTCCTCGGCCAGCGGCAGATCCCGGCGGTGTTCTGCGAGACGTCGGTCCGGCCGAAGGGGCTGGAGAAGGTGCTCGACACGGTGCGCGAGAAGTACGGGCGAGAGGTCCGTCTGGTCGGCGGCGCGGACGCCCTATACTCCGATGCGCTGGGCGAGCCGGGTACGTCGG
This sequence comes from Fimbriiglobus sp., assembly GCA_035539575.1. Lineage (GTDB taxonomy): Bacteria > Planctomycetota > Planctomycetia > Gemmatales > Gemmataceae > DASSAT01. Next base: position 23,208 of record DATLIF010000545.1, read on the forward strand.
GCGAGTCGTATGTCGGGATGGTCCGCCACAATATCGACGTCATCGTTCGGGCACTTTCCCAGTGACCTCGCCGGGTGCGCTGTCGGCGGTACAGGTCCACGACCTGACTGTCGCCTACGGGGAGAAGCCGGTCCTCTGGGACATCGACCTGGAGATCCCGGCGGGGATCCTCATGGCGGTCGTCGGCCCGAACGGGGCTGGGAAGACGACTCTCATCAAGGCGATGCTCGGGCTGGTGCGCCCGGTGTCCGGGCGGGTGCTGATCCACGGCCAGCCGTACTCGGCAGACAAGCGGTCGGTCGGGTACGTTCCGCAGCGGGGCTCGGTCGATTGGGACTTTCCCACGACGGTCCGCGACGTGGTCCTCATGGGCACCTACGGGCAACTCGGGTGGTTCCGCCGACCGGGACCGGTCCAGAAAGTACTCGCATACGACGCGATGGGACAAGTAGGCATGGCCGAGTTCGCCGGCCGTCAAATCAGTCAACTCTCGGGCGGCCAACAACAGCGAGTATTCCTGGCGCGGGCACTGGTGCAGCAGGCGCCCGTGTACTTCATGGACGAGCCGTTTCAGGGCGTGGACGCAGTGACGGAGCGTGCGATCGTCGCACTCCTGCAGGAACTGCGGAGCCAGGGCCGGACGGTGCTGGTGGTCCACCACGATCTGAGCACGGTGTCGGAGTACTTCGACTGGGTGACGCTGCTGAACGTCCGCAAGATCGCCAGCGGCCCGACATCCGAGGTATTTACGCCGGAGAACCTGAAGGTCGCTTACGGCGGCCGTGTCGCCGTCCCGGTTTAGTCAGGTGGGACCGACGTGTCGCCTGTCTCACCAGTATGGGAAGCCGCCGATGTCAGTGGGCGGGTGTCGGGTGGCACCACCTGCCCACTGGCGTCGGCGGCTCGCCAGGCACCGGTGGCACGAACCGCACGTCTGCTACCCCCTTTCCAACGGAGCGCGTTTTGGGTTGAATGACGGTCCCGTCCCGCACCGGAACCCGATTCGATGGACGTGCTCATCACCGCCGACCAGATCCGGGACCGGGTGGACGAACTGGCGAGTGACATCCGCGCCACCTACACCGACAAGCCGTTCACCGTCGTCGGCATACTGACGGGCAGTTTGGTGTTTCTCGCCGACCTGATCAGGCGGATCGACCTGCCACACCAGATCGGGCTTGTCCAGGCGTCGAGCTACCGCGGCACCGCCACCAGCCCCGGCGAGCTTGTCATCCGCGACGAGTTGCTACCCGATGTCCGCGGCCGGCACTTGCTGGTGCTGGATGACATTCTCGACACCGGACACACCATCACCCGGCTGGTTGAACACCTTCAGGCGAAGGGGGCTGCGTCGGTGCGGACGTGCGTGCTGCTCCGCAAGGTCGGCCGGCAGAGGGTTCCGTTCGAACCGGACTACTGCGGGTTCCCGATCCCGGACAAGTTCGTGATCGGATACGGTCTGGACTACAACGACGAGTACCGCCATCTGCCGTTCATCGGGGTACTGCCCGACGGAACTGCCTGACTCGCCGGAGCCTTCAGGGACGACATGCCCGGCATCTTCTTCCTGGTGTCCGACCTTGGCCCGTGCGCGGCCGCAAAGACGCTCGCGCTCGCGGTGCCAGCCCTGGCGAAGCGATACCGAGTGGCCGTTGGGGTGCTCGGCGAGGCCGGTGGACCGTTCGGCGCCACGCTAGTTGCGGCCGGGTTCCCGCCGGTGGCGATGCCGGTCCGAGGACTGTACGACGCGGGCCGAGTCGCTGCGGCCAGGCAGTGGGTGAGGTCATTCGAGCCGGACGTTCTGCACGCTGTGGGTCCGGCAGCCGTCCGTCTGGCACCGATCCTGGGGTCTCAAAGCCCGCGACGGAAGCCGCGGCCGATCGTCGTCTCTGCGGCCGATCAACCCGGCGGAGGGCTGCGGGGGTGGTGGACCCGGGGCTTCCTC
>DATLIF010000546.1:0-10393 GCA_035539575.1 Fimbriiglobus sp.
GAGGTAGCGCCTGCGAGTTCGCACACCTCGGGGGGATTACGCCCCCCGCTCGCCTTTCGTCGGACGTTCACCCGCCCCGAGTTCGAGTCGTTGATCGCCCCGCTGATCGACCGTTCGCTCGCCCGGTGCCGGACCGCCCTGCGGGACGCCGGGCTTACCCCACAGGACATCTCGGAAGTTGTAATGGTGGGCGGCTCGACCCGTATTCCCTACGTCCGCCAGCGGGTCGAGGAATACTTCGGCCGCAAGCCACACACCGAGCTGAATCCCGACGAGGTGGTGGCGCTGGGGGCCGCCGTCCAGGCCGACATCCTCACCAGCGGCAAGCGCAACATGCTGCTCCTGGACGTGGTGCCGCTGTCGCTGGGGATCGAGACGCTCGGCGGAGTCGTGGACAAGGTGATCCACCGCAACACGACCGTCCCGTGCCGGGCAACCACCCGGTACTCGACGTTCGTGGACAACCAGACGGCCATCAACGTCAACATCTACCAGGGTGAGCGGGAACTCACGAAGGACTGTCGGCTGCTGGGCCAGTTCAAGCTCGGCGGAATCCCGCCGATGCCGGCGCAAATGCCACAAGTCGATGTGACATTCCTGGTGGACGCCAACGGGATGCTGACCGTCACCGCGCGGGAGCAGCGTAGCGGGCAGGAGGCGTCGGTCGAGGTGAAGGCCGCCCACGGGCTGTCCCAGGACGAGGTCGAGCGGCTGGTGCTGGAGAGCGTCGAACACGCCCACCAGGACTTCGCGACCCGCCGGTTCATCGAGTTGAAGAACAAGGCCGACTCCGACCTGAGACACACCGAGAAGGCACTCGCGGCACTCGGGACCACGGTCCCGGATGCCGAACGGCGACATGTCCAGTCCGCGACAGACGCCCTGAAGGCGGCCATGGCCGGGTCGGACGTGGAATCCCTTCAGCGTGCGGTCGATGCCTTCGGAGCAGCCACGAACCCACTGGCCGAACAGTTGATGAACGCGAACGTTAAACAACTCCTCCAGGGCAAGAGCGAAGCCGAAATCCACGAGACCAACTTGTAGGGCTGGTTGTGCGGTCCATACACGAGTACGGAGTCATTTATGAACTGGCACGACACCCGCGAGATCGGCGAGTTGCTGTTCGAGCGGTACGACACCCTCGACCCACTCACCGTGCGGTTCACCGACCTGCACAAGTGGGTGCTGGACCTGGAAGGGTTCGAGGGGAAGCCGAACGAGTCGAACGAGAAACTCCTCGAAGCCATCCAGATGGCATGGTACGAGGAGTGGAAGGACGAATACGGCGGGAAGTAGCCGTCACTCCACTGGTCAATTACCTTCGGCCGGCGGTTCCGTGTGCCCGGAGGGGTCGGCCGGCGCCGCGGCGACTGGTCGGGCCACCCGCGGCCGCAGTACCGGCCGAAGGTGGCCAGAGTCGGACGCGACTGCCATTGCCCTCTTGAGTAGCCACCGCAGCACCAGTGCCGCGACCAGGATCAGTGGCAACCACGGGGCCAGCGCCACAGCGATCAGGGCCACCGACTTGCCGAAGTCGCTCAGCGCGGTCACCGACTTGTCGAACGTCTCGGACACCCGGCTGCCGAACGTCGGGGCGGTCGGCGGGATGTAGCTGGCGTCCTCCCGGGCGGTCAGGGTGACGGTGGACATCGCGGCCATCGTCGCCAGGTACTTCAGACGCCCCTCGGCCCGCTCGATGTCGCCGCGAACTGTCTTGATCTGCTCCCGAATCTTCAGCACATCCTCCAACCGGACGGCCTGCTCCTTGAGGAGCTTGTTGAGCGTCTCCTCCTCAGCCTTCAGGTTCTTGATCCGGGCCTGGAGGTCGATGAACTCTTCGGTCACGTCCTGCGAGTCGGACGAGTTGCGGACAGTGTTGCCCAGCGCGGCCAGGGCGGCGACGGTGTCGCGGAACTTCTCGGCCGGCACCTTCAACGTCCATGTGGCCGTCCGCCGCGAACCGGACTCGCCGGAGACATCCGACTTGGCGACGTAGCCCTTCCGCTCCTCGACGATCCGTTCGACCTCGGCGCGGGTCGCTTCCAGGTCCTTGACGATGACTTCCACCGACGCGGAGTAGATGATCTTGCGGGCGATCGGCTCCTCAGCCGCCCTGGCGGCCGCGGCCTCCGCGCCGGCGGGCGGAGGCGGTGCCTGGGGGGCGGCCTCTCCGGCCAGCTTCGGCGCGGTCAGCGTCTGAGGCGCCTGCCCTCCACACCCGGGCGCCATGACGAGCGGGACGCACAGCAGGACCAGCAACCGGAGGTGGCGGGACATGATCTCCTCCGCGAGACGTGCGAAAGTTAACAATGTGATCCCGCGCCGTGCTGATTATTCCCGCGACGGCACCCGGTTGAAGAGCGCCGTCAGACCCGCCAACCGCTCGACCGCGCCGGCGGGGAACTGGTCCCAGCGGAACCGCCACTGCCAGTTGCCCGTGGCCACGCCGGGGACGTTCATCCGCGCCTCACTCCCGAGTTCCAGCACGTCCTGGAGTGGCGTGACCGCCAGCACCGCGACCGATTCCCAGGCGTAGCGGATGAACTCCCACGCCGGGCTGTCTGCCGGCCGGCCGAGGTACTCGCCGAGTGTCCAGCGGTCGCGGTCGGAGAGCTTCGCGTACCAGCCGTTCGTGGTGTCGTTGTCGTGCGTGCCGGTGTAAGCGACCGTCAAGCGATCGTAGTTGTGCGGCCAGTGCGGGCTGCCGGGACCGCCCAGCGCGAACTGGAGCACCCGCATCCCCGGTAGCCCGACCCGCTGCCGCAGTTCGTGAACGTCTTCGGTAATCAGTCCCAGGTCCTCGGCGATGATCGGTAGTCCGCCCAGATCAGCCGACAGACGATCGAAGAGTTTTTGCCCCGGACCAGGCACCCACCGGCCGCGAGTGGCATCCTTCTCCGTTGCCGGGATGTGCCAGGCGGCCGCGAACCCACGAAAGTGGTCGAGCCGGGCCAGATCGGTCTGCTCCAGCAACCGTCGCACCCGCGCCACCCACCAGGCGTAGCCCGTCGCGGCCATGCGGTCCCAGTCATAGAGCGGGTTGCCCCAGTGCTGGCCGGTCGGGCTGAAGTAGTCCGGCGGCACCCCGGCCACAGCGGTCGGTTGGCGGTCCGCGTCGAGCAGGAATAGTTCCGGGTTGGCCCACACATCGGCCGAGTCCCCGGAGACGAAGATCGGCGCGTCGCCAATGATCTGCACCCTGTGCTCGTTGGCGAATCGCTTCAGATTAGACCATTGCCTGTCAAACAAGAACTGGCCGAACCGGTGCGTCATGACTTCGGTCGCTAGCTTACGCTCGATCGACGCCAGCGCGGCCGGCTCCCGGCGCAGGACGTCCGCAGGCCAGTCCGTCAGGCTCGCGCCGCCGAGCGACTCCCGTACCGCCATGAACAGGGCGTAATCGTCCAGCCAGCCGGCATGGTAGCGGCAGTAGCGCTCGAACTCGTCCCGCATCCCGGCAGGGCCGTGGCCGCCGTGGAACTGGTCCCATGCTTCGCGGAGGACCGCCGCCTTGAACGGCCGCACCCGGTCGAACTCGACGCGGTCGGCCGAGAACGAGAGGCCATCGAGGATCGCCGGGCGAAGCAACCCGTCGCGGACGAGCAACTCCGGGCTGAGTAGCAGAGTGTTGCCCGCCAGCGCCGCGAACGATTGGTACGGCGAGTCCCCGGAGCCGACCGGGCCGAGGGGGAGGATCTGCCACCATGCCTGCCGGGCGGACGCGAGCGTCTGCACCCAGCGGTGTGCCTCCGGGCCGAGGTCGCCGATACCGAACGGTCCGGGCAGGCTGGTCGGGTGGAGGAGGACCCCGGAGGAGCGCGGCAAGGGCAGGTCGGACATCGGCGGCTCGTCGGGGACAGGTTCGCCTTCGGCGGCGCGGTCGCGTAGGGATACCCAGGGACTTTATTCGCTCACAGGGAACGCGCCAATGTCTCCCCCACCACACCCGGACGACCTGCCTCCACTCGTCGAGGGGATCGACTATTACATCGAGGACGGTCGGTGGGTATTCACCGAGTACTACCTACGGATGCGCGGCTACTGCTGCGAAAGCGGCTGCCGGCACTGCCCGTATGGCTACCGGAAGGACGCCGACGACGGGCTCACATCACCCGACAGAACACGGCCTTGAGGTAACGACCTTCCGGGACGTGGATCAGGAACGGGTGGTCGTCCGCGGCCCCACTCACCTGGAACACCTGCACCGTCCGCCCGGCCTGCCACGCCGCCCGGCGGAGCATCTCCAGGAAGTCCGCTTCGCTCACCAACCCGGTACACGAGCACGTCAGGAACACCCCGCCCGGCGACACCGTCAGGAGGGCAAGCCGGTTCATGTCGAGGTACTTCTTCAGCGCCAGATCGACCGCCTCCCGGTCGCGGGTCATCTTGGCCGGGTCGAGGACGACCACGTCGAACCGCTCGCCGTTGGGCAGCACGTCCCGCAGCCACGCGAACAGGTCCGCCTGCACGAACCTCACCTGGGCGCGGTTGAGGTTCGCGTTGCCCTTCGCCAGTTCGATGGCCTGTTCGTCGAGGTCTACCCCGACCACCTCCGCTGCACCGCCAAGCGCCTTGGCGTACACGCTGAACCCGCCGCTGTTGCAGCACAGGTCAAGAACCCGCTTGCCGCCACAGAACCCGGCCAGCGTCTTGCGGTTGTCGCGCTGATCGAGGAAAAACCCAGTCTTGTGTTTGCCGCCCGGGGCGACCCGGAATCGCAGCCCGTGCTCCGAAATCAGGTCCGGCGGTGGCGGCTCCGGCGCGCGCACGTCGATCGACTCCTGCTTGCTGACGTGCTCCTCCGCGAACCAGTAGAACCGGCTGTCCGGGAATTCCCGCCCCAGCACGTCGAGGATCGTCTGCCGGAACCGGTACATGCCGGCAGCGAAGAACTCGACGACGACCGTTCGCCCGAACCGGTCAGCGACCAACCCGCTGAGCCCGTCGGCCTCGGAGTGGACCAACCGGTAGGCGTCCGTCACTGCGTCGAGCTTGAGGATCTCCCGCCGGAGACGGATCGCCTCGCGGATCTTGCGTGTGAAAAAGCCCTCGTCGATCGCCTCGTTCGGGTCGGCAGTGAGGATGCGTAGTGAGATGCGGGAGTGACCGTTGTAGAACCCGCGGCCGACCCACTGGCCCGACCGGTCGAGGACGTCCACCACCGACCCACTGAGAATGCGCGCGGCCGGCCGCTCGACCATCTTCTGGAAGATCCAGGGGTGCGACGATCGGCGCTCGATCTTGAGACGGACCTGCGGCAGGGTCGAATGCGGAGTTCGGAGTTCGGAGTTCGGAATGTCAGACATCTGATCGAAGGCCCGTGATGTGCGGCAGGGCGGGCTCGTCTTCATTCCGCATTCCGAGTTCCGCACTCCGCATTACTCAAGATACTTGATCCGCTTGTTCACCGCGACGTTGACCGACTGGTAAGGCAGCACCAGGTGGCTGGCATTGAACAGGTCTGTCCTCAGCACTTCCAGGTCGTCGGCCCCGATGGCGTCGCCGAAAATCGGCAGCAGGTAGTCGATCCCGACCTGTGACGGCCGCATCGCCTGGGGATCGTAGAAGGACGTGTGCATCTGCCGGGCGTGGACCAGTCCCCAGCGGTCGCGAAGGTCGTTCGCGTAGGCGTGGCCGAGGTGGAACCCCTTTTCCCGGTTCCACTGAAGGGTCGCGATGGCGTTGACCTTGCCTTCCAGGAGCAGGTCCACCGCGTGCCCACCGAGCAGTGATGCGTGGAAGCGGTCGAACAGGATCGGCCGGCCACCGCGCTGGGTGTGGCCGATTTTCCGGGTGAAGATCGCCGCCCGCGCCGATTCGTTTCGCCGCTTACTGGTGAAGTAGGTGTCCCCGAGCCGCTCCACCAGGATCGCCCGCAACGCCTCCGACGCCCCCGAGAGGATCTTGTTGCCGGCCGGGTCGGTCGAGTGGTGCTCGGCCCCGAGGTCGCGGCCGTGTTCGTCCACGACCCCCTCGCCACAGAGGATCACGACGTGCTTCTGCAGGTCGTAAATCACCTTGGTCCGCTCCACCAGGGTGTTCACGTCAAGCCGGTGTTCCGGGACGATCAGCAGGTCGGGCTGGCCGTACACCGCCCCCAGCGCCAGATACCCTGAGTGCCGGCCCATCACCTCGATGATGGCGATCCGGCGGTGGCTCTCGGCGGTCGTGCGGACCCGCTGGACGCCGGAGGCCGAGACGAACACCGCGGTCGCGTACCCCGGCGTGACGTAGTTGACCATCCGCTCCAGGTCGAACCGCGACCGCGACTCGGACCGGGCGTACCAGTACTCCCCCTTCTCCACCAGGTCGTCCCGCCCGTCCGGAGGCTGCGAGCCGGGGGGCGCGTCGGCCACCCGCACCCACTCGTCCGGCTCGTCTCGGTAGTTCAACCCCAGGTCGTTGTCGATCGTCTTGGGGGCCAGCACCGTCGGCAGGCACTCGCTCAGCGCCTGCATCCCGTTGAGCGTCCCGTCGCCGCCGACGCAGACCAGCCCGTCGATGTTCAGTTGCTTGAGCCGCGAGGCGATCATGTCCACGGCCGGCTTGTCGTCGGCGTCCACATAATCCCGGGACGCCCCAAGCAGGGTGCCGCCGTGGGCCGGGTCCAGTTCCGGGACGGTGGTGAACAGCGGGTTCAGGTGAACGTGCGGCACCCGCGGGTTGAACAGACTGCTGAACCCCTTGATGAACCCGTAGACCTCGACCTTCCGCTGGTTGGCCCGGGTAACGGCGCCGTACAGCGTAGCGTTGAGTGCGGGCGTGTCCCCGCCAGCAGTGAGTAAGCCGATCCGTCGCATGGTGCCCCCGCTGCGGTGCCGGAGAGGCGGCGGGGGTAGGATATGGGGTTGATCGATCCTGGTGAACGGCCGGCGTGAGCCGGCTGATGATGCTCGCCCTCACCAGCCGGCTCACGCCGGCCGTTCACCAGGATCGTTCAGCTAGCCATCAGATACCGGCGGAGCATGGTGTATAGCCCCTCGCAGCGTTCGTTCCAGCCGTCGCGGTTTTCCGGCAGATAGCCTTTGAGCGGCCGGAAGGTGACAACCACCCGCACCCGGTTCGTGTCGATCTTGTCCATCTGCAGGTCGATCTCGATCGGCTCCTGACCCCGGGTGACGGCCGGCGGACGACTCGTCGCGAACCACGACAGGATGCGGCTGCCGGTCGGCTTCTCAACGGGTTCCTTGTACCGGGCCGGCATCCCGACGCGGACCCGGATCAGCCCCGGCTCGCTGGCCACGGCCTCCCCACCCACGTCCTCGATGAACCCGCGCAGCTTGACCGCCGCCAGCCGGTCGGGCATCATCGCCTCGAACTTGTCCGAAAGCACGAACCGGTCGGCCGGCGATGGAGCAGCCGGCACCTCGGCCAGCGTACACTCGACGATCTCGTCGCTGACCGGCCGCTTCGGCGGCGCGTACTCGGCTGGGGTCGTCGCCGCCCAGACATCCGTTCCGATCGCCTTGCCGAACTGCTGAGCCAGTTCCCGGGCAGACTGGGGCCGCTCGTTGGGGAACTTTGCCAGCGCGTGCTGGACCACCCTTTCCACTTCTGGTGACACGTCCGATGCTCCGACCCGTCGGAACCGCGGTGCCTGATCGCGGACGTGGGCGGCGACCATCAACTCCGAACTCGGCTTCTCGAACGGCAGCCGGCCGGTCAGCATCTCGTAGAGCATCACCCCGACGCTGTAAATGTCCGCCCGCCCATCCACCGCGTCGCCACGGACCATTTCCGGGCTGACGTAGGCCGGCGTCCCGCACGCCCACACCTGGCCCGAACCGGTCAACTCCGCGAGCTGGATGTGCGGCTTGGCGGTGAACCCGGCGAAGCCGAAGTCCATGACCCGCACGGACTCGTCCACGCTGCCGGCCTTGACCACCATCAGGTTTGCCGGCTTCAGGTCCCGGTGGACGATCCCGGCGCCGTGAGCGGCCTGGAGTGCGTGGCAGAGCGGGCCGAGAAGCCGGGCCACCTGCTCCACCGGCAGCCGGCGGGTGCGGGCCAGCAAGTGCTCCAGCGTCAGTCCGGGGATGTAATCCAGCACCAGACACGGCCCGAGCGGGTCGTCCAGGGTGGCATCCAGCAACCGCACCGCGTACGGGTGGTGGAAGCGGGCCATCGACCGGACTTCGGCATCGAAGAACTGGCGGAATCGCGGGTTGGTGACGATGTGGTCCTTGACTAACTTCACGACCACCGGGTTAACCGGGTCATCGGCGTTGGACGCGACGTACACCCGGGCGTTACTCCCCTCGCCGAGGAACCCGGCGATGGTGTACTTGCCCATGACGGCCCGGCCGATCACCCGGTCTTCCGGCGACTCGATCCGCGCGGACCGCCGTTGCAATAACTGGGCAAACCGGTCGGACAACCCGGACGGCCGCATCGGCGCAACCTCATCCTCTCGGACGCGCACTCATCGACGACGGCTGAAACCTAGTACGCTTTCAGGCCGTCTGCAAACGGAAGTGAGGCGGGGCCATAACTCAGAATGACGGGCGAGCGTTCTGGTCCCAGCGATACTCGACCGCCGCCTCCCAACGTCCGCCGGGGGGTAAGAATTGCCAACCGGCGTCGATGCCCCCGGCGGCGAGATTCGGGGCGTCGCTGGCGCAGGTGTACGGCTCAATGGCGACCGCCTTTCGGTGCGGCGGGATGAACAGGAGCAGTTCGCGGAACGCCGGGAAACAAGCGACGGTTAGCATACCCGGGTTGGTCCGGTGACTGAGCCGAGCGACGGGGAACAGGCCGTTGCCCGGCATGCGGTCACCGACCGTGTACAGCGTGTCGAGGGCCGTCGTCCCGATCAACCGCGGTTCTCGGAAGTCGAGTTCCGGCGGCACAGACTTTCGCTCGCCGGTCGGAAGTCCGCCGTCCGACTCCCAGACTCCGCTCACATGGGCCTCCAACACCATCTCGTCGGCCGCTGCCCCGGGCGCGGTCGGGATGCAGAAGTACGGGTGATACCCCAGCCCGAACGGCAGCGGTCCCGGGTCGGGGTTCTCGACAACCGCTTCGACGCGGAGGACGGATGCTGTCAGCCGATAGGTCAACGTGAGCACGAAGTCAGCCGGCCAGTACCCGCGAGCATCCGGCAGGTCCCGGGAAAGCTGGAACTGCCCTGTGATCGAAGCAGAGTCCGCCCCGACGTCGGTTCCGACCACACGCCACGGATGCCGCGGCGTGAACCCGTGGATGGCGTGCCTCCCGGTCGCCTCGTTCAACGGCAGTTGATACGTCTTCTCCTCGAACGTGAACCGACCATCTCGGAGACGATTCGGGAACGGGAACAACACCGGGTGGCCGCTGCGGGTCGGGACGGGGTTCGTCTCCCAGTCCGGGGCGGTGTAGAGCAAATCGCCCCAGGTGCCGTCCGGGTTGCGAACCTGCCACCGCAGACAGTTGAACCCCAGGAACGGCAACACTTCCGCCCGGCAGGTGCCAGCGTCGTCGGCCAGGTCATAGACGGTGCCGCTGCGGTCGCCGGCCGTAGCATCACGGGTAGAGATGGTGAACGCCATACCTGATCCTCCCGGGGTGTGCCCATGCCCACCGTCGCGGCCGACGCCCTGACTGCATTCGCTCGATCACTATTCGAAGCCGCCGGAGTGCCACCGGACGAGGCGGCCACGGTCGCGGCTAGTTTAGTAGACGCCAACCTGTGCGGGCACGACTCGCACGGGGTGATGCGCGTCCCGCAGTACCTGGGGTTCATCAAGGACGGCACGTTCAAGCCCGGTGCCCGCCTGGAAGTGTTTAACGAGACCCCGGCGGCGGTCGCGGCCGACGGCGGCTGGGGCCTTGGCCAGGTGCAGGCGCACCGACTCATGGGTCTGCTGATCCCCCGGGCGAAGCAACTCGGCGTCGCGGCCGGTACGCTCCGCCACTGCGGCCACACCGGCCGACTCGGCGAGTACGCCGAGGTCGCCGCCCGCGAGCGATTGGCCTTCTTCGGCACGGTCAACTCGCACGGCTCCGGCCGGCGGGTCGCCCCGCCCGGCGGCACCGAGGGCCGCATCAGCACCAACCCCATCTGCCTGGGCGTGCCGACCACCGGCGAACCCGTCGTCCTCGACTTCGGCACGAGTGTCGCGGCCGAGGGGAAGGTCCGCGTCCACTTCCAGAAGGGAGAGCCGGCCCCCGAGGGCTGGCTGCTCGATAGCACCGGCAAGCCGACCTGCGACCCGGGTGTCCTGTATGCCGACCCGCGCGGCACGATCCTGCCCTTCGGCGGAACGCAGACGTACAAGGGGTTCGGCCTGGGATTGTTACTCGACTTGCTCGCCGGCGGGCTGTCCGGCGGCCGGTGCAGCAACCCGAACGACCCGCTGCCAGGGGTCGGCAACACGGTCCTGTTCACGGTCTTCGACCCGGCAGTGTTCGGTGG
>DATLIF010000547.1:0-3259 GCA_035539575.1 Fimbriiglobus sp.
CCTCGGCCGCCTTGTTTGGCTACCCGGCGGAAGATGAACCCGATTGGCTGAGAGGGTGGGGTATCACTTCCGCATTGGGCGGGAGGTATTTAGCGACCCGGTCGCGGCAGCTGGCGGACCAGCTGGTCGAGCTGCGGGCCCGGGTCCGCGAGGCGGTGGCGGCCGAGCTGGGCCGGGTGGTCGCCGACGCGGTCCGCGACCTGCTCACCGCCGCCCTCCGCGGCCGCTCACCCGACTCCGAGAGACCGACGTACCGGCGGCCCGGACCCGTACGGACCGACCCGTGGGACGACGACACAGACGACTGGGGACAAGACGGTGAGGATGATTACCGACACGATCCTGGCGATCCCGGCGGGCATCTATCGCCGGGCCCAGCAACGGACAATCCCCGGTCATCGACACCCTGGGCGACGGCGCTGTCGGCCGGAATCGTGGCGACGAGGTGGCTGCTCGCCCGCCGGCTGCGGACGTGGCCGTGCGTCGTGGTCGGCGTCGCGGTCTCCGCCCTGGCCCTGGCCGGCGGTCAGGCGGTGCGGGCCGTGTTCGCCGCCGTGGCCACGGCCCTCGAACTCGCCTGCCTCACCCAGTCCGGCCCCGACTGACCCGCTCCGTCCCCTGGCAAAGATAAGTCACCCACCTGCCCGTTCCCAGCCCCGAGACGTCACGTCTGCGGGTCCGAGCCGGGAGAGCGGACCAACGTCTCCACACCACTGAACAAACCACAGACCACGACCACCACAACCCAACACAGGAGACTTCCATGTCCAACACCGTCGCCAACCACCGGCCGCAGCGAAAGCAGCTGAGCGACCAACTGGACCGGCTCGACGGCCTGATCGACTGCCTGGCCGACCAGCTGCCGCAGGCCGTCGCCGACGCGACCCGCGACGGCGTCCGCCAGGCCGTGCGGGACGTCCTCGCCGAGTTACTCACCGACCCCGAGGTCGTCGCCCGGCTCCGGGCCGCCCTGCTCCCGGAGCTCGCCGTCGGAGTCACCGAGCGGGAGCGGAAGCCAGGCGCGTTCGCCCTGCTGAAGTCGGCGGCGCGGGCCGGCGTCACGCGGACCATGGAGACGGTCAAGGCGGTCGCCACCAGGGTCAAAAGGGCGGTCGCCGTGACCCGCGTTCGAGTCCGGATCACTTTGTCCCGGATCACGGCCGCCTATCGGACGCTGACGACCGCGGTGCCGGTCGGGCGATTCGCCGTGGTCGCGGTCGGCGTTGGCGTCGCGGTGGCCGCGGCCAGCTACCTCGTACCGCACCCCGTCGCGGCAGTCGTCAGCGGGATCGGAGCAACAGTCACGGCCGCGGCCGTCCAGGTCGGCGGCTGGGTCAGGCGGTCGGCCCGGTCGCTCGGCCTGGTCGGGTAGCCAGGCGGGAAGTTGGTGTCGTCGATGAGGTACTTCGGTTCCGGCCGGTCCGTCGCTCGAAGAGCGAGTCAGCCCGTGCGGAAGACAAGCTTTGATCGGCGAGGTGACCCGAATTCGCAGGTCGAATTGCGTTATGGTCGCTTCGGTGGCAGTCCGAATCACCTGGGGCGGCCAATCGGTACTATCAGGATCTTTTCCGATCTGAAGTCAACTGGAAGCGGCCCGCCGGCGTGGCGGGCCGCTCGATCCTTCACTTAGCCGTCGGCGGTACTCGACGACTCGGTCCCGGACATCGCCCGCGGCCGGAGTGTACCTGCCGCATGTACTCGCCCCTGCCCGCCGCGGAATACTGGTGCACGACCACTACCTCGAACCCGGCGAATCGCCATGCAGCCGCCGGCGGCCGGTTGGTTGCGCCCGATCTGTTGATCCACAACTTCCGGTACATGAGCTCCGACAGAGTCAGTGGCACGGCGAGTGCCTGACGTCATAGCATTCGCGTTGATCGGTACACCCGGGTAGCAGTCAGGGCGGGCAGCACCATCAGACCGGTGTACAGGGTGTACGAGAGCAGGAAGGCGCCAAGCACGAGCTTTTCCCAGGACGGGTCGTTCATCGGCCGGATGCTGACCAGCAACAGCACGAGCAGGTTCAGGGTAAAGACCACGCACCCCGTCGAGATGGCTGTCGCCAGGCCCAATTTCGCCGTACCGTGGGAACCGGCCGTAAGCGCAAACCCGCGGAGTGCGAGGGTCAGGGACACGAGGCGACCTGCCTCGACAAACCCGGTAACCAGCAACAGCACCACCACGCCGCTGATCGCCTCATTGTTGCTCACCATGGCCGAGAAGGTAAAGCTGGTGAGTGGAAGGCAGGAGGCGATGGGCACCCAGACCAGCGGAGATAGCTGGCCGCCCGGGCGGGCCGGGTCGAGCAGGCCAAGCTGCTCGGTGCCGAACCGGAACTCGTCTACCACGAAGAGGAGCAGAAACAGATGCAGGCCGGACAGGGCGGCGGCGGTGATGGCCATGGGACGGGCGCCGTTTCGTGGCGGGCCCGCCAGGCAGAACGCGAGCCCCACCAGGGACACCAGCCAGTGCCCGACCCCCAGCACCCCGGGGGCGGCCAAGGCGGTCGTCGTGGGCCTGTCCCGCAGCCAGGCCACTAGCAACCACAGAGTTAAGCCGGCCAGGGCCGCGACGGCCAGCCACAGGCCGATGGACAGTAGGAGCGACCCGATCGATGCCCAGCGGAATGCTGACGGGATTGGCGTCCCGTAAGACCGAACGGGATCACCTGTCGGTGGGCGATCAGGGCCCACCACTCCCGCACCCGCTTCTCCGGGACCGCCACGGTGGGGAGCTGGCCCAGCGCCTCCAGCTGCGCGAGGCGTAGGGCGTCGTCGCGGTCGGTCTTCCGCTTGGCGTGCTTGTCCTTCCACGCCTCGGCGGCGGTGTTGGCCACCTGGCAGGGGATGCGCAGCTCGCCGCAGAGGTCGTGGACCCACCCCGCCAGGGTGCACGCCTCAATCACCACCACCGCCGGGCGGGCGGCGCGGATGAGCCGCTCCACCTCGGCCCGGGAGGTGGTGAGCGTGCGGAACTCGGCGGCGGCGGTGGCCCGGTCGTACACGCAGGCCACGCACTTGTACTTGCCCAGGTCGATGGCGAGAATCGTGGTGCCAGTCATCGCAAGCTCCTCGGTGTCGGTTCGGGGCGATCAACATCACGCTACGCCCGGGGCTTGCATTGGTTCTTTCGGCGGCGGGGTTTGCGATGCGACTGCGGCGGCGGACGGTGATCTGGGGACTCGTGGCCGCTGCCGGGCTGGCCGTCGTTTCGCCGTTCGCATTCTTCGCCTTCTACATCGCCACCAGTGGAGGGGAGG
>DATLIF010000548.1:0-13962 GCA_035539575.1 Fimbriiglobus sp.
TGTCCGGCGGCTGGAGTTCGGCGAACACACACTCGAGTTCCTACTCTGGATCTCCGCCGAGAAGCCGACCGAGACCCGGGACGACTGGGACGCCCCGCCGGCGGAATTGGCTCGTCGGCCGCGAAGTCGCCCGGCGAGATCAACCAGCACAGGGGGTTGCCACGGAACACCGCCTTGGCCGCCAACAACGGGAAGACGTCCGGCAGCGGCCGGAGAGCATCCAGTGCCAGGGCAAAGAACAGCTCGTCCGCCGCGGACAGCTCCGCCGGCGGGGCGTCCCAGTCGTCCCGGGTCTCGGTCGGCTTCTCGGCGGAGATCCAGAGTAGGAACTCGAGTGTGTGTTCGCCGAACTCCAGCCGCCGGACATCGAGAGGCACTCGATCCCAGACGCGCCCGTCTACCGGCTGGTTCCCGCTCAGAAACCGTTCGCGTCGCCAGCCGCCCGCCCGGACCAGGTGGACGATTAAACCCTTGGCGAGAGTATCCTGGACGAGTCGCACGCACGTCCGGCTCAGGCAGGGCGGGCGAGGGCTGAAGCGGCTGTATACCAGTGGTGCGGCCTGTTCAGCCGGCATGTGACCGAGCAGGAATCGCAGGATTCGTAACAGGTTGTACTCGAACTTCGACACCGCCGGCGGGCCGGACGAATCGGGCGGATGGGTCGGAGGTTCGTGCGTGGTCGTCATGGAGTCAGTGCTTCCGCGTCCACCTGGGCTTCCACAATCCTACCGCACCCGGGGCGGGGAAACCATTTACGCTGACCTCGGTGCCACGGACGCGAATTTCCAGTGTGTTCCGCTGTCGCCAGCACGGGTCATCGGGGTGATATCGGTCGGACAGAAAATGGACGCGCTGATTGGTCGAGCCGACCCACCGCCGCTCGGTGTCCGGCAACTCCCGGACATAGGGGCCGTCCACAAGCACGTCCGTCAATTCCAGTAACCCGGCCGCAACCGGGTCGGACATCCGGCGAATCTCTTCGAGTGTGTATCCGCTGTAAACCATCACCGACAGGCCGCGTTGCCGGGCCTCCCGGGCCAGGGCGGATGCTGCTTCGGCGTGGGCGAACGGCTCTCCGCCAAGTAGGGAGATGCCCTCAATCCTTGCATCGGACCGGGCCTGTTCCAGTCGGCTGACCATCTCGCCTACGAGCTTCGCTTCTCCGCCACTGAACGAGAGGAACTCCGGGTTGCAGCAACCGGGGCACCGCAACGGACAGCCCTGGAACCAGACCGCGAACCGTGCCCCGGGGCCTTCCGCCTCCGTACACGGGACGATCTGGGCGACCTGCATCGTCAGCTCATCGGGCATCTGCCGGATTACCGTGGGCGTGCGGGGGGAGTCAGCGCATTATAGGCCGGCGGCCGCGACGCGCACGACGCCGGTTGTTCCTTCTTCCCCGTCGCACGAAATGTCCCGGTCGAGGAACTTCCGGATCACATCGATGTTGGTAGTCAAGTGCCTCGTGACCTCGCTCGTGCGGTACTCGGAGGCGTCCTGTGACAGCGCCAGCGGCAGCACGATCTGGTCGGCGGCGTGCGGATCCACAGGGGCCTTGGCGGCGCGGAACGCGACAGCCTGGTCGGCCGCGTCGTCGGCGACCGCCTCGGCCGGCCGGCCGCGCTCCCCGACCGCGAAGAAGAGCGAGGGCACCGGAGCCTGCCGAAAGAGACAGCCGACTACCGTGCCGGGTCCGCCGGGCCAGTACTCGTCCGGGATCTGCGACTCGATCTCCTCTTGTTTGAGCCGGTAGTACAGTCTACGGGCCTGCCGGCGGGCAATGTCCTGCTGCCGCTCGACCAGGCCGGCGACCGCGCTGAACCCGCCCGCCGTCGTCAACTCCGGGCAGTCCGTGATCCGCAGTCCGCGGACCCGCGAACACGGCCGGATCGTCGCGCGGATCTCGCCGCCACCGCGGGGGTAGAATCCGGGGCGGACCATCTCCAGCTCAACCTCGATGCCCATCCGCTTCAAGTATCCGGCCCAGGTGGTCGCGTTGTAGTGGTAGCAGGGGCTGGTCGAAACATGGGTGCCGCCGGTGATAGTCAACTCGCTATCGGCGCCGCCACGCAGCGCCAGCGGCAGGTAGACGGTGTGCAACACCAGCCCGGTTGCACCGGCGGTGCCGATCGAGAAGTGGTACTTCCCGGCCTTCACCTCGCCCGGCTCGAAGTCGAGAGTACTCGATCCGACCGAACTGCCCTTGTATCGCGCCTGGCAGATGTCGCCCGCTGCCCTCACCGACATGACGTGCTGCGGTCGCAACCCCGGCGGCTTGCGATTGGCCCGAACGTTGACGAGCTTGAACGGCCGCCCGGTCAGGATCGACAGGGCCAGCGCGGAGCGGAGGATCTGCCCGCCGCCTTCGCCGTGGGAACCGTCCAAAACAATCATGCTTTCACCGCAGAGGGCACAGAGGGCGCAGAGAAAGAGACAACAAGTTTGAGAACTGGTTCACTATGTCGGTCCTCCTCTCTGCGCCCTCCGCGCCCTCTGCGGTGAATCAACTCAGCCACCTGGCGGCGTCGCGGGCGTGGTAGGTGAGGATCATGTCCGCTCCGGCCCGCTTGATGCTGGTGAGGATTTCTAGCGTCACCTTTCGCTCGTCGATCCAGCCGTTTTTCGCAGCCGCTTTCACCATCGCGAACTCACCGCTGACGTTGTAAGCTGCAACCGGCAGGCTAAACCGTGACTTTACCCGGTGAATGATGTCCAGGTACGACAGCGCCGGCTTGACCATCACCATGTCTGCGCCCTCGGCCACGTCGAGGGCGACCTCACGCATCGCCTCGTCACCGTTGGCCGGGTCCATCTGGTAGGTGGTGCGGTCGCCGAACTGCGGCGGCGACTCGGCCGCGTCCCGGAAGGGGCCATAGAACCCGCTCGCGTACTTGGACGCGTAACTCAGGATCGGCACGTGCGTGTACCCAGCCGAGTCCAGCCCCCGGCGGATCGCCGCGACCATCCCGTCCATCATCCCGCTCGGCGCGACGACGTCCGCGCCGGCCTTCGCGTGGCTAACGCACTGCTTCACCAGGATGTCCAGCGTCGCGTCGTTGTCCACGTCCGTGCGGCCGTTGACCTCGTGCAGGATGCCGCAGTGGCCGTGGCTGGTGTACTCGCAGAAGCACTCGTCGGTCATCAGGAGCACGTCCTGCCGGAACGCCTTGCGCACTGCCCGCAGCGCCTGCTGCACGATCCCCTCGTCCGACAGGGCACTTGATCCGGTCGCGTCCTTGGTCGGCGGAATGCCGAACAGGATGAACGCCTTCACGCCCAGATCGGCCGCGGCACCGATCTCGTCAACGAGGGTGTCTGGGCTGAGTTGGTAGTTGCCGGGCATCGAGGTGATCTCGTGCCGGACGCCTGTGCCAGGTTTGACGAACAGAGGCAGGATAAAGTCCCGGACGCTCAGTTCCGTCTCGCGTACCAGGTCGCGGACCAGCGGCGAACTGCGGAGCCGGCGAGGACGGACTGCCGGGAAGCCGGCCGGGGGAAACTCGCTCGTCATCAGTAGGGCCTTCACGGGTGAGGTTGCCACCCTGTCAGTGTACACCGCCGGCCATTCGGACTGGACAGGACCGGCCCGCGACGGCATACCACTCAGACACCGGTCCGAAGTTTGAGGGGAGCGTCATGCCCGGCAGGTGGTCGGCCGTCGTGGTCTGTATCCTCGGGGCGGTGGGGGTGGGATGGTCGGCCGACGTACCCGTGCTGCCGGCCGTGCCGCATGACCTGCCGCCGCTCGGCCTGGTGGTTGCCGCGGAGTCGAGCCCGTTTCCGCCCGGTATCCCCGTCTCCCGACCGCTTCAGCCCGTGCAGTTCGTTGAACCCCCTCCGCCTGTCCCGGTTGAGAAGGTGCTCGGGAGCCTGCCGACCGAATCCGAGATGGCTCTCGTCGAGGAGGTCCGGCCGCTCGGACGGTGCTGGGAGGCGCTGGAGTATCTAGTCTGGTGGCCGAAGGGTCAGCCGCTGCCGCCGCTGGTCACGACTGGCCGCGGTCTGACCCCGCCGGTTGTAGGCGGCCCGAATACGGTGCTGCTTGTCGGCGGCATGCCGATCGACACCCCCGACGTCTCCGGGGCGCGGTTCACCTTCGGTTACGCGGTCAACACCGCGGAAACGGCCGGACTCGCCTTCACTTACCTGTTCCTCGGCACTCGTACCAGTTCGGCTTCGGTCGCGAGAAGCGGATCGTCGCGAGGTCAGTTCGTTGCCCGGCCGATCATTAACGCCACCACCGGCCAGCCGGACGTGATCCCAGTTGCAGTCCCGGGTGCGTTCGGCGGTCTGGTCGAGGCTAACACGACGACCCGCGTCACCGGGTGGGAAATCACCGGCGTTGCCAACCTGTTCGCCGGGCCGCAACTCCGGCTCAACGCACTGGCCGGCTACCGGTACTTCATGGTCAACGAGGGGCTGCGCATCGGGCAGACGAACCTGTTCCCACCAGTGCCGGGACAGGTGCTGCCCGTGCTCACTTCGAGCGCCGACCAGTTCGACGCCCACAATCGGTTCCACGGCGGCCAGCTCGGACTGACGGCCGACCTGACCCGCGGTCCGGTTTTCGTGGAAGTGACCGGCAAGGTCGCCCTCGGCGAGTCCATCATGGTGGTGCGGGTCAGTGGGCAGTCGGTCGCGGTGCCGCTCGGTCTACCACTCCAGCCGCCACAATTCTTTGACGGAGGTGTGCTCGGCCAGCCGTCCAACTCGGGGCGGACCGTCCGGTCGGAATTCGCGGTGTTGTCTGAGGCTGTGGTAAAAGTCGGCTACCGCTTCCGGGACCGGTCGCGGTTCTACGTCGGGTACAACTTCCTGTATCTGAGCGAGGCGGTACGGCCGGGCGATCAGGTGGACACGACCGTAGACCCGTCGCAGGTACCGCTCCTGGGGCGAGCCTCGGCCGACGATGCGATGGCAGCAAGGCCATCGCCGGTACTGAACCGGTCGGACTTCTGGGCCCAGGGTCTTATCTTCGGACTGGAGTACCGGTACTGACCTAGCCCGCGGTGTACACTTTCTCGGCCGCGGCGACGCCGGCCCCGGGTTCGACCTTTGACCCTTGCGTGCGGAGAACCTGCTCCAGCGACGCGAGGACCTGCACCACACAGTTCGGCCGGCTGTTGTAGCCCATCAGCCCGATCCGCCATGCCTTGCCCTTGAAGTCGCCCAACCCGCCACCGACCTCGATGCCGAAGTCGGCGAGTAACTGCTTGCGGCCAGCCGCGTCATCGACCCCGTCGGGGAGGCGGACGGCATTGAGTTGCGGCAACTGGTGCCCCTCGGCGGCGATGTACGACAGGCCGAGCGCCTGCAACCCGGCTTTGAGTGCCTTGTGGTTGCGGACGTGCCGGTCCCAGCGGGCCTCCAGACCCTCCTCGAGTACGATCCGCAGGCCCTCGCGCAGCGCGTAGGTCATCGTGATCGGGGCAGTATGGTGGTACGCCCGGTCCCCGCCCCAGTAGCTCTCGATCAGCGACAGGTCGAGGTACCAGCTCTGCACCTTCGTCTTGCGGGCCTTCAGCGCGGCGACGGCACGGTCACTGAACGTGACCGGCGACAGGCCCGGCGGGCACCCGAGCCCCTTCTGAGTGCAACTGTAGACCGCATCCAGTTCCCATCGATCGACCTCGACCGGCACACACCCAAGTGAGGTGACGGCGTCCACGATCAGCAGCGTGTCGAACTCGTGGCACAGCTTGCCCAACTGTTCGATGGGCTGCCACGCCCCGGTGGACGTTTCCGCCTGGACGATCCCCAGCACCTTCGGACGGACTTGCTTCAGGGTGTCCCGGATCTGATCGAGGTCGAACACCTGACCCCAGGGCCGCTCCAGGACCGTGACCTCGGCGCCGGCCCGGCCGGCCACCTCGACCATCCGCTGCCCAAAGAACCCCTTCGTGCAAACGACCGCCCTGTCCCCTGGCTCAACCAGGTTGACGAGACACGTCTCCATCCCGGCCATGCCGGTCGCGGAGACGGGGATCGTCAGACGGTTGGCGGTGCGGTACGTCAGGCGAAGCATCTCCTGCGTCTCGGTCATGATCTGCAGGAACTGCGGGTCGAGATGCCCCAGCAGGGGGGTCGTCATCGCGGACAGAACCCGCGGGTGGGCGTCGCTGGGTCCGGGGCCGAGGAGCAGGCGCGGGGACGGAGTAAGCTGGCCAGGGAGAGACATCGAGCACCAGGGGACAGGAGTCAGGGGACAGGAGTCAGTATGCGAACGACCGATCGAACCGGGAAGGCGTTCGCAGGCTTAACGTGCTCCCGTCTCCAGACCTCTGACTTCTGACTCCTGACTTGCGGAGCGGTCGATCACCAGCCGCGACATCGCCTTGAACTGCGGGTGGGATGCGTCGGCGATCCACTCGAATGCAACCGCCTCCGAGGTCGTCGGCACCGCTCCCGCCCGCTCCAGTCGCCGGAGGGCCGTCTCGTGGTCGATGGCGGCGCGGCTGGAGAGAGCGTCCACGGGCAGGAAGACGCTGAACCCCGCTTCGAGCAGGTCGAGCGCCGTGTGCAGGACGCAGACGTGCGTCTCCATCCCGGACAGCACCACACTGGACCGGCCCAACCCGCGGAGGTCATCGAGAAACCTGGTTGCACCGCAGCAACTAAATGCCGTTTTGGCCGGCAACCCGGCCGGGAGCCGGCGTGCGAGATCGGGAGTGGTCGGTCCCAACCCCTTGGGATATTGCTCGGTCCCGACCGCCGGGATGCCGAGCAGTGCGGCCGCGTCGAGTAGGAACGCGGTATTGCGGACCAGAGCCGCCGCCGTTGGCATCTTCGCGAGCAGGCGGTCCTGCACGTCGATGACGATCAGGGTGCTGTCGGTGGCGGTTAGCCGGGGTATTGGTCGGTTCATAGCGGGGACTCAGGACTGCGCACAGTCGCACGGGGAACTGTTCGTAGCGAAGACTGGAGCCGGTCGATGTCCGCGGTCATCCGGGCGAACTCGGTGTCGTCCGGCGGTAGACCGCCGTATCGCGCCCGGTAGAACGCCCCGGTGATCGTTCGTGGTACATCCGCGACCGACGCTGTCTCGGGTCGGCCGGACAGTGCAGTGTGAACCGCCTCGGCGAATTCCCGTGGCGTACTTCCCGGGGGCACTTCGTGACCGCCTTCTGTGAGGGCACTCGTCATCCGGTCGTACCACTCCCATCCGGTCGCGGAGGAGGCCGGTGCATGCCGCTTCGGCCGTCGCCGGACGGTCGGTCGAGCGATGAGAACTCCGGCCACGATTGCAAGCAGGCCAACAACCACCCACCCGCCGCGGATCAGCCAGTCCCGTGCCGTGGCGACCGTCGCCTCGCGACGGTCGCGGTTATAGCCCACGATGAAGTTTTGGAAAAATGCCGCGCCGGTCTGCCTCGCGGACCCCAGCCACCCGGTCAGGGCAACTCCCGAGTCAGTCGCCTCGCCGTCCGGGGACGGGTCGAGGCTCAGCCAGTGGCAAACCAATGTCCCGTCGTCACCCGGTGGGCGTTGCACCGAGAAGCCGGGTGGAGTGGGGCGAGCAACAAGTACCTCGGTCCAGGCGTGTGCCCGGTCCTGACGGACCGTGTATTCGCCGTCACCCTCGGGCTCACAACCTTTGAACCCGAGGACATAATTGGCCGGTATACCGACCGAACGCAACATCAAGACCAGTCCGGCCGCGAACCGCTGACAGTGCCCCACCTTGGAGTGGAACAGGAACTCTTCCACCGGGTCGCTGGCGGGGTCCACTCGTCGGAGTTTGAGGGTATAGGTGTACTCGCCAGACCGAGAGAGGTGGTCTGATAGTGCGCGGGCAACCGGCTCGTAATCCTCCGGTGCGATCCGGAAATTCCCCAGTTGTTCGGCCCGGCCAAGGGCCACGCGGACGGAGGAGTTGGTTCCGGCCAGTCGCTCTAGAAGATCCCGGGTCCAGAACTGAAGCTTGGGAAGTCGGACTGCCCGGTACGGCACCAGCGGGCCGGCAGGATCGACCAGCGGGTGCGGTACGCCTTCCCGCTTTTCCACATCGGTCAGCGCGTAGTCGCGCGGACGCAACACCAGTGGAGGGCCAAGGTCCAGGTCCACCGAGGACTCGGTGCGGGTGACCTGACGATACTTCGCCGGGCCGCCGGGTGTCAGCCCGACAGGCCGCGGCATGAATGTCCCGTCGCTGTGTTGATACCACGACAATGACTGCTGTCGATGTGTCGTGCTCACGGGCGGCGACTTCCCGACCTCCCATATGACCGGGTCCGAAAGAACCATCGACCCGAGTCGGTCGCGGATGGTGAAGTCGAGTCGATACTGGTCGGGCCCAAAGTCGGGCGGGACGTACTCAACGTCTTCCGGCTCGCTGATCCGGGAGGTCGCGCCGAGCAACAGCGGTCGGCCCCAGCCGGTCTGGCCCTGGACCGAGTCGGCGGACGTCCACCGCCCTGCTTCATAGTGGCTCAGCGCGTACGCCCGCCAGCGCTGATCGGCGCGGAGGTCGTTCTTGGGACGGTTATCCGGGAAACTGGCCCGCACCGTGAAGGCGACCGCCTGACTCTCCCCCAGATCACCGGTGCCGTTGAGGTCCGCCAGCTTCTCGGTCGAGAGCCCGACCTCCCGGCTCTTGCCATATTGCCATTTGGGGGCCTGTGACCGGGGTGTGAGAAAGAACAATGGAAGCCCAATTGCCACGGCCAGCACCAGCCAGCCCAATGCTCGCCGGATCACCCGTCCAGAGCCACCCATGTGCGATGTGACGACCACCGGGGCTGGCCCGGGGTCGGAGTGCGGGACAGGCGGTAACTCTCCGGCCGTTCGGCGGTAGAAGAAGAGGGTCAGGCTCGTGACCCCAGCCACGGCATACAGCCCGAGCAGTACCCCGAATACTTCATCCTCGGCCATCGAACTGGCCAGCCCGACGCCAGCTAGCGCGATCCCCTGCATCGCCCACCAGTCCCCGACGTGCTTGGGCCGGAACAGCTTCGCCGGCATCAACACCATCAGTAGCGGCCCCAGGTACGGCAACAGGCTGGCCGGCCAGGGGAGCGTGTAGATCAGACTGTTCTTGTTGATGAACTGGTATGCCAGCCAGCCGGTCGCGAGCAGGCCGATCAGCAGCCCGACCCGGTTCGCCGATTGCAGGTCCAACTCGTACCGCGTGCCGGTGCGGAACGACACGGCCAACAGCACCAGGACCACCCCAGCGAGGACGCCCGACTCCGGAAGCAAGTCCCATTCGGAATAGCCAAGACAGACGCAAGACATCGCCAGCGTCAGGTACGTACTCAGGCGGAAGGCAAAGTCGGACGGCATCTCAACTCCGCGTCGCAATCTCCGATGGCCGTGGACCGGGCGTTAAGTCCCGAGTCGATCCGGCGGGGTGAACCAGGTCGGTGCGGCCGTCGGGTCCACCGATGCACAGGGCAGGCCGGCCATGCGAAGCGACTCCGCGACCGGGCTTTTCGGCCGCGTACTCACCACGACCCGGGCGGACCGGCTCGACCGGCGGGCCTGGTGCGGGACGGCGGTCGGGACAGACGGGTTCCCCGTCAGGTCGGCCAGCAAAGCGAATGCCTGCTTCACAAATCCAGGGGTACAGCGGCCGACCCGCACTGCGGGCGGACTTCCGAGGACGATCAGTACCAGTTCCGCCCCGTCGTCGGTGTCGCACCACACCTGTCCGAGCGTCGTGGCCAGACTCAGCGTCCATTCTAACCGACGTTCGGACTCCGGTGTGGCTGCGCCGTCGGGCATCCACGGGTCTACCACGATCACCAGTCCGAGGGGGTCGCCGCGGTCATACTCCCGAACGAGGAGCTGATTCCGCCGGGCGGACGACCTCCAGTGGATGTCGCGCGGGCTGTCGCCGGGCCGGTACGGCCGTAACCCCCGAACGTCGCCGGACCCGGTTGCCGCCCGTCGGCTCGGTCGGCGTGACCGGTTCTCGCCGGTCGCTCCTCGGGCGAGCCAACGACGGAACCCGGCCAGGTTTACCCGTCCAACCTCGGGCAGAACAAGGACCTCACCGGCTTCAGCGGGTTCGCGGACCGCCATTACCAACCCGAACGGGTAGGAGGTTTCGACGGCCAGCGGCCCCACAGGGTGGCGACCGCGGACCGGGAACGTCCATCGTGTCGTCAGAGTTCGCGATTCCCCGGCCGCCAGCGGTGCGAGAAGCCAGGCGGCCCGGTTCCAGCGAGACCGGTCCGTGACCAGCGCCGTGACCGGGTGTGCGGACGGGTTCGTCACGTCAGCCGACAGCACCACCGCTTCGCCCGGAAACACCGGAGTACTCGGCCGGCGGGTCGTGATCAGACGCCCCGCGGCCCGCCACGCCGCCCAGGCGTTGACTCCCACCATTGCGAGTAGAACGTAACCGAGTAGGAGGAGCAGGTTGATGGATTTGAACCAGCCGACACCTGCCAGGACGATGGCGGACCCGATCCACCAGACCCGGATCGACCAGGACATTCCAAGTCGCACATGTGGTCGGGAGTGGTCGGCCACGGGCCACCTGTCAGGCGGGAACCTTGGTCCGGCTAAGCAGATCGCGGACCACGGGGCGGGCGTCGTCCCGTCCGCCCTGGTCCCAGGCCCGGGTCATCAGACGGTGGGCCAGGACCGGTTCGGCCAGGATTTTCACGTCGTCCGGGGTTGCGTACTCCCGCCCGTCCAGGAGCGCCATCGCCTGGACCGCACGGTACAGGGCCAGGGCGGCCCGGGTGCTCGCCCCGAGCCGGACTTCGGGGTGCGTTCGGGTGGCGTCTACCAGTTCCAGTACATACTCGGCGACTGGGGCCTCGACCCGCACCGACCGACAAAGGGCTTGCAAGCCGAGCACGTCGGACGGCGACAACACTGGTTCCAGGGAATCGACCGGCTCGCCGGCCCGGTGCTGCGTGAGGATGGCCCGTTCGGCGTCGCGAGCCGGGTAGCCGACGTGCAGCCTCAGCAGGAACCGGTCAAGCTGGCTCTCGGGGAGTGGGTAAGTCCCCTCGAACTCGTAGGGGTTCTGGGTGGCCAGTACCAGGAACGGCGGGCCAAGCGGCCGGGTCTGGCCGTCCACAGTAATCTGTTGCTCGCTCATCGCCTCCAGGAGTGCGGCCTGCGTCCGCGGGGTGGCGCGGTTGATCTCGTCCGCTAGCACGACCTGGGCGAACAGTGGCCCGGGCTGAAAAACGAACTGCCCGGTCGGCTGGTGAAAGACACTGGTCCCTATCAGGTCACCGGGGAGCAGGTCCGGTGTGAACTGCACTCGGTGGAACGAGCAGGCCAGGCTTCGGGCGATCGCCTTGGCGAGCAGCGTCTTGCCGACCCCGGGCACGTCCTCGAGTAGCAGGTGACCCTCGGCGAGCAGTGCGACGAGCGAGAGCTTGATGACTTCCGGTTTGCCAAGGAAGACCGCGGCGATGTTGTCGCGGAGTGTTGAAAGCAGGGGAAGAAGTTCAGCGGCGGATCGGTGCGATCCGGCGGGTGAGGCCGCCGGCGGGTGGTTCGCGACGGTCATCGCTCAGGCGGTCCCCATTCGGTGTGTACGTCAAGGTGGGTCGGATGCCCAGGTATTATACGAACGGGCAGCGATCCCGCCGGGCGAGTCCGTAGGTGAGCGGGCCGTCTCCCAAGGGATTACTGCCCGACCGGCCTCCCACAACTACTTCTTGAACAGATCGAGGAACCGGTCCTCGTAGTCCTTGAAAAGCCCGAGCCGGTCCAGGAACTGTTTCAACTCGAACGTCTTTGATCGATCCTTGCGGGACTGCTCGAACAGTTGCTCGATTCGCTCCAGGTCGGCGGCGCTGGCCTGCTCCTCGTCGGGCGTGTCGATCCGGTAGCCGGCGTCGTCCTCCTCGCCCTCCTCCTGGGGCTCGCCGATGCGCCGCTCCACCCGGGAGAGCAGCTCGCCGAGTTGTTCTTCCATCACCCGTGCCTGATCGGAGAGTTCGGTCAGGTCGAGTTCGACACCGCTCATGGTGGAGAATGCCTCCAGGATGGCAAGCGACGCCTTCGGGAATGGGAACTGGGTAAAGACGTGTGGCATCTCCCCGAGCAGGCACGCGCCGGGCAGATCGGCCTCGGCCGCGGCCCCGAGCAGCACTCCGTTGAGTCCGCCGATCTGGCCTTCGCCGAGGACGTCCAACTCCAGACGCTTCAACTCCGCGAGAGATTCCTCGTCGGTCGCGGCCCCGAAGACACGCGACCGATCGCCCGGGTGCATCTGGGTGGCCATCGCGGCGAACGTCATCACCCGCTCGATCCCGTACTCCTTGGCATAGCCGATGAGCTGGCGGCAGAACGGGTACTTGCCCAGTGGCGGCTGGGCCTCGCCGAGGAAGACAACCAGGTCGTGTCGCTTGTTCGGGTCGGACCAGAGGAACAGGCGGTTGCGCGGCCGGCGGCCGGCCTGGATCAACCCGTCCTTGACCTCGACGTGGTCCACGTCGAACAGGTCGTTGGCTTCAAACTCGGCGATGACCGTCATCTCGAGCTTGGCAAGCAGATAGACGCCGGCGTTCAGGGCCACGCCGCCCATCCCCGGCCAGACGGCGATCAGCCAGGGGTGCGTGAGTTCAAGCTTGTCGGCCATGGCGCACCCCGCTTCCACCGTTAGGACCGGTGACACCCACGCCCCGATGGTAGTCGGGGCGTCGGGGCGGTGCCACGCAGTCTTCCCCTGGGACCGCGGCCGGGACAGCCGCGGTCCCAGGATCTACTCTCCCTTGTCGAACTGGATGCGGCCAGAGCCGATCCCGCCGCGAAGGTTCGGGTTCGCCGCCCGCTGGGCCATCCTCTCATCGGCCGCCTTGCGGTCCTCGTCCCGCTCGGCCTCCTCGGCTGCCGCGTCCGCCGCCTCGGCCTCGGCCTTCATCGCCTTGAGTGAGAGCGACATCCGCCGGGCCTCGGGATCGACGCTCTGCACCTGGACGGTAACTTCCTGACCCTCGCTCAGTACGTCGCGGACCCGGCGGACCCGCTGGGTGGACAATTCCGAGACGTGGACCAGCCCCTCGATCCCGGGGGCCACCTCGACGAACGCCCCGAAGTCCGCGATCCGCGTCACCTTACCGACCAGTCGCGCGCCAGCCTTGTGTTGCTCGGCGAAGTCGTCCCACGGGCTGCGGACCAGTTGCCGCAGGCTCAGGGCGATCTTGCGGGCCTCGTAGTCCACCCGGGAGACTTTCACCTCGACCTTCTGACCGACCTGCACCACCTCGCTGGGGTCGCCGACCCGGCTCCAGCTCAGTTCGGAGACAGGGATCAACCCGTCCGCCCCGCCCAAGTCCACGAACGCCCCGAACGGCTTGACCGAGCGGACAATACCAGTCTTGATCTGCCCCTCCTCGACGGCCGCCCAGAACTGCTCGCGGATTTTCTCCCGCTCCTGTTCGAGCAACGCCTTTCGACTCAGGACGAGGTTGCGCTCGCTCGGGTCCAACTCGGCAACCATGCACTTGATTTTCTGGTTGAGGTAGTCCTCCGGCTTCTCGACGCGGTACATGTCGATCTGGCTGATCGGCATAAACCCCTTGATGCCGTTGACCTCGACCAGCAGCCCGGTGCGGTTCTTGTTGACACCCGTGACCTTCGCCTCGACGATCATGCCGCGAGACACACTCGACCAGTCGGTGACGACCTGGGCCGACCCCCCGCGGGTGAGCCGGAGCAGACCGTTGGCGGCGTCGTACCCCTCGATGTCGAACTCGACCTCCTCGCCGACGACGGGGGGCTTCTCCTCGAATTGCTGGATAGCGAGTACACCCTGACTGCGTCCGCCGGGAACGTCAACGAACACGTCCTTGCCGTGGATGCCGATGATCAGGCCACGCTTGCGGGCGGATGGGTCGGGGCGTTGAGCGCCGCGGCTTTGGGTCTCGGCGCGGGCGACGGTGCCGGAGACGTCGAACCCCTGGAGGGCGGCGGCCATCTCGGCCTCGATTTGTTGATCGAGGTCGCGGGTGTTCGGCCGGGCGGCGGAGAAGTCGCGCGGGGTGAGGT
>DATLIF010000549.1:0-14116 GCA_035539575.1 Fimbriiglobus sp.
GTTCGGGGCGGACCGGCTGCAGGACGACGCTCGGCAGCCCGACCGGCGTCCGCGCGCCCGGCCCGACCGTTCGCCGGCTCGGATCGATGTATCGACCCGCCTTCGCCTGCCCGACCAGGGCGGCGGCCGCGGCCGCCGCCCGCTCCCCGGCCGCCTTCTCGACCACCCCCGCGGCCAGCAGCCGGGCCTTCTCCACCTCCTCCAGGAGCTTGCGACCGCGGGCCTCCCGGCGGGCCTTCTCGATTCGATCGATCAGCGCCACCACCGGCTCGCGCCAGCCGGCGTGCTTCTCCCGCTCGCCGGCGCAGCCGCCCCGCGACAGCACCACCCGGGCCGCAAGCTTGGCCTCGTACCCGAACAGCGCCTCGTAGAACTCCTCCCAGTCGCGTCCGGCGTACTTGGCGACGAACTGACGTAGTTCCGTCTCGTCCGCACCGGTCGCCCGCAGCCGTCGCAGCAGCAACTCGCACCCTCGCAGCGGGTCCAGCCGCTCCCGGTCCGCGCGGCGGTCCAGCACGACCCGTAGGGCGACCGCCAGACCGACGCCGACCACGCCGAACCCGACCCAGGTCCAGAACAGGTCGAGCAGGCCGAGCAGCACCCCGAACAACCCCGCGGCAGCGGTGGCCACCATCCAGTCGCCGGCCGAGAACCCGAAGACGAGTTGCCGGGCGCGGCTATACAGGTGCGTCTTGCGCGCGACCCCGTTGAGAACGAAGTACGCCACCACCCCCTGGAGGATCATCGCGGCCAGCCCGAACGCCCACCCGACGCGGCCGAAGAACAGGAGCAGCACGGCGGTCAGGGCGATGGCCGGGGCGACGGCGGACAGCACCCGGGCGCGGCGGACGGCGAACGGAGCGGTGTTGAACTCGCGGACGAACCCCTCGACCTGCTCGATCTGCTCGTCCCGCGGGGCAAACGTACCAGTCCGGTGGACGCCGAGCCACCGCTCCAGGGTGCGGACCACCTCGCCCATGTCGGCGAACCGATCGGCCGGGCTTTTGGCCATCATCTTGAGGATGACGGCCGACAGCTCCTTGGGCACCCGGCCGACGTGCGCCTCCGGGGGGACCACCGGGGCGTAGGCCTGCTTGGTCATCAACTCGACGGCGGTGGCGCCTTCAAACGGCGGCCGGCCGGTGACCAGCGCGTACAGGGTCGCGCCGAGGGCATACACGTCGGCCCGGTGGTCCACCGCGGAGGCGTCGCGGCACTGCTCCGGGGCCATGTATGCGGGGGTGCCCAGGGCCATCTTCGCCCCGGTCATGTCCGGCGGCAGCGACCGCAGCCCGGCGGGCGCGGCGTCGGCCAGCCGGTCCGCCTCCGGTGTCAGCGTCGGCGTCTTGACCAGCCCCAGGTCCGCGACCTTGACGATCCCCTGCTCGTCCAAAAGTAAATTGTCCGGCTTCACGTCGCGGTGGATCATGCCGCGGTCGTGGGCGTGCTTGAGCCCGCGGGCCGCCTGAAGGACGTACCCGACCGCCGTCTCCGGGTCGAGCCGACCCTCGGCCTTGACCACGTCCGCCAGGGTCCGGCCGGGGACGTACTCCATGCTGAAGAACTTCGTCCCGTCCACGTCCCCGATGTCGTAGATCTGGACCACGTTCGGGTGGTTGAGGAGGGCGGCCGCGAACGCCTCCCGGGTAAACCGGGCAACGAACACCGGGTCGGCCGCCCAGTGCCGGCTCATGACCTTCAGGGCAACCGGCCGGTCGAGCGAGAGCTGCGCGGCGAGATACACGGTCCCCATCCCGCCGTGGCCGAGGACGCGCTCGATGCGGTAGCCGGGGACGTGGGCCGGCGGTTCGGCCGGGCCGTCATCGACCTCGTCTGGCACGGAGCCGGCGGCCGGCCGGCCGCCCGGGCTGTGCAGGGTGCGGTCCGGCGGCGGCGGGGTCTCGACATCCTCGGCCGGGTGGCCCGGGCTGGGTGCCGCGCCGATCGCGGTCCGGTTGACGATCGTTCGCACGGCAGTGCGGTGGACGGTCCCGCGAAGTGGTCGGACGTGTGTGACCGGGTTCATCCCCGCACACCGCAGACAGCGGGCCGCGGGGTGAGCAGGCAGCGGGGACTGGCAGTGAGGGCACTTCGCAGCCACTGGGCGACCTCGGGCAACGAGTTCGGCCGGCTGCCCAAAGGTAGGTCACGTTTGTCGCTCTGTCTCACTGTCGGAGCTGGTAGTGTCCTGGGCCGCTGTGATGCAAGCGAGGGCTTCTCGCCGGGAATGAAAAACCCCCGCCGACTTCGGCGGGGGATCAGGATTGCGCTACCGCCTGTTATCATTCGGCCGGCCGCGACCCCATCCCGACGGCCTGGCGGACGAGTTCCATCGTCTGCCGGGCCTCGGCCCGGGCCTTGCGTGCCCCGTCGCGCAGAACCTGCTCGACGGACGCCGGGTCGGCCGCGAGTTGCTTGCGCCGTTCGCGGGCCGGGCCGAACTTCGCGTCGATCTTCGCCAGCAACATCCCCTTGGCGTCCCCGTAGCCGAACGGCCGACCCTTCCGAGAATCAGCGTCGAGAGTTGGGTCGCGGTAGAACTCGGCCATCCGTGCGAGTTCGTCCGGTGTGGCGAACAGCTTGTACAGCTCGAACACGTTGTTGCCGTCCGGCTCTTTCGGGTTCTCGGCCGGGGTCGAGTCGGTGACGATCCCCATGACCGCCTTCCTGAGTTCCTTCCCCTCGGCGAAGATGTCGATGGTGTTCGCGTAGGACTTGCTCATCTTGCGGCCGTCGGTGCCGGGGACGACGGGAGCGTTGCCGAACAGCGCCTGTGGCTCCGGGAAGACCTCGGTGTAAGCGCGGTTGAAGTACCCGGCCATGTCGCGGGTCATCTCCAGGTGCTGCTCTTGGTCCTTGCCCACCGGGACCAGGTGCGACCGGACGATGAGGATGTCCGCGGCCATGAGCACCGGGTAGGTGAACAGCCCGACGCTGGCGGCGATCCCCTGGTCCACCTTGTCCTTGTACGAGTGGGCGCGCTCCAGAAGTCCCATGCCGGTGACGGTCGAGAGGAACCAGGCGAGTTCCGCGACCTCGGGCACGTCGGATTGACGGTAAAACGTCGCCCTACTCGGGTCGAGGCCGAGTGCAAGGTAGTCCAGGGCCACGTCGCGGACGTTCTCGATGAAGATCTGCTGTGCGGACTTCCAGGTGGTCTTGCCGGCCTTCTGGGCGGCGTCGGCCTCGCGGGCCTCGGCGTCCTTGAGCGTGGTCAGGGCGTGGTAGTCGGCGATGAAGTAGAATGCCTCGCCGCGGTCTTGCAGGGCGATGTGCTGCTGGATCGCACCGAAGTAGTTGCCGAGGTGGAGCTTCCCGGACGGCTGGACGCCGCTGAGGATGCGCTTCTGCTTGGATTCGGGCACCGGACGTTCCCCGCGCGGATGGTCTTTTCTCGAAGGCTGGGACACCGTTACAGTACGGGCGGTTCACCCGGAAAAAAGGACGCCGGAGGGATGGCATGGAGACCGCCGCCGCGCTGCAGGCCGTAGACCCGGACCTGATCCCCTTCCCCGCCCGGCCGGCCCCAGCCGAGGCCGAGAAGCGGGCCGAACTGGTCCTCGACGCCCTGAAGCGTGGGATTGCCGAGCCGGGCGAGCACCGGCTGTTCCGGTCCGGGAAGCTGGCCGGGCTGTTCCCGTCCCGGGCCGGGGCGTCGGCCGAGGCGGCGCTGGTCGCGCTGACCGACGGGCTGCTGGAGACGGCCCGCACCGAGACGAAGGGCAAGCTCATCGTCGAGTGGGTGCGGGTGACGCCGAAGGGGGTGGCGTACGTCCATGACCGGGACTCGCCGAAGGCGGTGCTGCGCGAGCTGCGCGAGGTGATCGGCGCGACGCGGGTCGGCGTCCCCGAGTGGATGGAGGCGGCCCGCGAGGAGGTCGCCGCGGTCGCCGAGCGGTTCGAGAAGCAGGGGGCCGAGTTGCTGAAGCGGCTCGACGCCCTGACGGAGCGGGTCGAGGCGGCGCTTCGGCGCGCCGAAGCGGCCGGGCCGCGGCTGCCGGACCCGGTGGCGCGGGTGGTGCCGTGGGCGGAGGAGGCCCTGGCGTACCTGGACCGCCGGGCCGAGGCCGGCGCGGCCGGCGACTGCCCGTTGCGCGAGCTGTTCGACGCGATCCACGAGCAACGCTCGGGGCTGACCGTGCCGAACTTCCAGGACGGCCTGCGGCGGCTGCACGACGTGCGCGCGCTGCGGCTGGGTAGTTCGTCCGATGGCTCGATCCCGGACCCGGAGTATACGATGATTGTCGGTGCGGAAACGTGTTCGTTTGCACGGCGGTGACGTGATGGCTGAAGCGATCGGGGTACTGGTCCACTACTCCGGCCGGGTCCAGGGGGTCGGGTTCCGGGTCACGGCCGAGCAGATCGCCGGTCGGTATCGCGTGACCGGCACCGTCCGCAACCTGCCCGACGGCCGTGTCGAGTTGCTGGCCGAGGGCGCGCGGTCCGACGTGGAGGCGTTCCTCGCCGCGGTCCGCAGACGCTTCACGCGGTACATCGCCGACGAGTCGGCCGACTGGCAGACGGCGACGGGTCGGTACACCTCGTTCGACGTGACGGGCTGAGCGAAACCGGTTGCCCTCCCTGCTCCGCGGCTGGTAGCCTATCTGACAGACCCACCCCGCCCGGGCGACCGCCCGCGTCCCGTCCGTTGGAGAGTTTTCCCGATGCGCTTGCTCGCGGCTGGACTCGTCGCGCTCGGCTTCGCCTCGCGGCTAACCGCGGCCGACGTGGACTTCGCCCGCGACGTGCTGCCGATCCTGTCGGATAACTGCTTTCACTGCCACGGCCCTGACGCTGGACAACGTCAAGCTAACCTGCGACTCGACACCAAGGAGGGAGCCTTCCGGAAGAAGGCCGGCCGCACCATCATCGTTCCCGGCCAGAGCGCCGAGAGCGAACTGGTCCGCCGGGTCACCAGCCCCCACGCCGACGAGGTGATGCCGCCGCCGGACTCCAACCGCAGGCTCACCGCGAAGCAGATCGAGACACTGAAACTGTGGGTGGACCAGGGCGCGAAGTGGGGCCAGCACTGGGCGTTCGTCCCGCTCCCGCGGGGAACCCCAAATCCCAAATCCCAAATCCCAAATCCGATTGACGGGTTCATCCTCGCCCGGCTGGAGAAGGAAGGGCTGAAACCCGCCCCGCCGGCGACGAAGGAAGCCTGGCTGCGGCGGGTGTCGCTCGATCTGACCGGACTGCCACCGACCCTCGCCGAGATCGACGCATTCCTGAAGGACGCCTCGCCGGCCGCTTATGAGAAGGTGGTGGACCGACTGCTCGCCTCGCCACGCTACGGCGAGCGGATGGCCGCCGACTGGCTCGACGTGGCCCGGTACGCCGACACCCACGGGTTCCAGCACGACCGGTTCCGGTCGATGTGGGCGTACCGCGACTGGGTCGTCCGCGCGTTCAACACCAACCAGCCGTTCGACCGGTTCCTGACCGAGCAACTCGCCGGCGACCTGCTTCCGAACCCGACCAAGGACCAGCGGCTGGCGACAGCGTTTAACCGGCTGCACGTCCAGAACGAGGAGGGCGGCGTCGTCGAGGAGGAGTTCCGCGTCGCCTACGTCGTGGACCGGGTGACGACGATGGGCACCGCGTTCCTGGGCATGACGTTCGAATGCAGCCGGTGCCACGACCACAAGTTCGACCCGATCACGATGCGGGACTTTTACTCGCTGTTCGCGTTCTTCCAGAACATCGACGAGTCCGGGCAGACGAGCTACTTCACCGACGCGATGGCCGTGCCGACGCTCTTGCTCTCGACGGCCGAACAAGACGCGAAGCTAATCAAGCTGAACGAGTCGATCGCGACCACCGAGCGGATCTTGGCCTACAAGCGCGACCGGGCGAAGGGCGACTTCGAGATGTTCCTGCGGGAAAAGGATCGGGCCACCACGCACCTGCCGTCCGGCGAGGGCGATCACTACACGTTCGACTACTGGAAGTCCGGCGAGCTGACGAACGAAGGCCACGCCATCCGGAGCACGCGCGCCGGCAAGCCCCATGACGGCCCGGACTCCGTCGCGGGATACGAGGGCAACGGGGTCCGGCTGAACGGGGAGAACGGGTTCACCTTCCCCGGGGCAGGCCACTTCACCCGGTCCGACCCGTTCACGCTGAGCCTCTGGCTGAACCCGGCCGAGTTGGCCCCGCGGGCCGTGATCCTTCACCACAGCAAGGCCCCCATCGACGCCGGCAGCCGCGGGTACGAGTTGCTCCTGGAGAAAGGGCGCGTCGCGTTCGGGTTGCACCACATGTGGCCGGGCAACTCGTTGAAGGTGGTGTCGAAAGGTGCCGTCCGCGCAGACGCCTGGACCCACGTCGCGGTCACTTACGACGGGTCGAGCAAAGCGGCCGGGGTGCGGGTCTACCTGGACGGCCGACCGGCCGAACTGGACGTGGTCCGGGACGGGTTGTGCAAGGACATCACCTACGACGGGGCCGAGCCGGACCTGACCCTCGGCTACCGGTTCCGGGACAACGGGTTCAAGAATGGAACGGTGGACGAGTTGCGGGTCTACCCCCGCGCCCTTTCGCGGCTGGAGGTAAATGGCCTCGCCGGCCGGAGCGGGTGGAAGGCGGCGTGGAAGGCTGATCCCGACACGCTCACACCGGACCAGCGCGAGCAGTTGTTCGAGTACTTCGTCGGCAAGCTTCACAAGCCGACCGTGGAAGAACTCGACCGGCTCCGGGACGCCCGGCGCGAGTCCGCCAAGTTCCTCGAACCCATCCCCGAGGCGATGGTGATGCAGGAGATGCCGACGCCGAAGCCGGCGTTCGTGCTGAAGCGCGGCGCCTACGACGCCCCTGGCGAGCGTGTCGCGGCCGACACGCCGAAGGCGCTGCCGCCCTTCCCGGCCGAACTGCCGCGCAACCGCCTCGGACTGGCGAAGTGGCTGACGCAGCCGGACCACCCGCTGACGGCGCGCGTCACGGTCAACCGCCTCTGGCAGCAGATGTTCGGCAGGGGGCTAGTCGAGACGAGCGACAACTTCGGCAGCACCGGCACCCCGCCGTCGCACCCGGAACTGCTCGACTGGCTGGCGCGGGACTACGTCGCCCACGGCTGGGACACCAGGCGATTCCTGAAACAGATCGCCCTCTCGGAGACTTACCGCCGGTCGTCGCGGCCGACACCGGAGATGGTGCGGAAGGATCCGCTCAATCTGTTCCTCGCCCGGCCCCCGGTCCGCCGACTGACCGCCGAGATGCTGCGCGACCAGACACTATCCATATCGGGGCTGCTGGTCGAGACGCGGGGCGGTCCGGCCGTCTACCCGTACCAGCCGGAGGGGCTGTGGAACGAGGCGATGGGCCGTCCGAACTATCCGCAATCGAAGGGGCCGGACCTGTACCGCCGCAGCCTGTACACCGTCTGGAAGCGGACCGCGCCGCACCCGCAGATGACCACCTTCGACGCCGCCGACCGCAGCGTCTGCACTGCGAAGCGGCAATCCACCAGCACCCCGCTGCAAGCGCTGGTGCTCTTGAACGACCCGCAGATGGTCGAGGCCGCGAGGTTCCTCGGCCAGCGGATGTTGAAGGAGGGCGGCGCGACGACCGCCGAGCGGGCCGGATGGGTATTCCGCACCGTCACCGGCCGACCGCCGACGGCAACGGAGTCGGCGATCCTGGTGACGCTGTTCGACGAGCAGAAGGCGGAGTTCGCGGCGAACCCGAAGGACGCCGAGAAGTTGCTGACGGTGGGCGACGGCAAGAGCGACCCGAAGCTGGACAAGGTGGAGTTGGCCGCCGCCGCGACTCTGGCGCTGGCGGTGCTCAACCACGACGAGGCGGTGAACCGGCGATGACCCCAACCCACGACATCCTGCCCCCGACCAACCGCCGGCTGTTCCTGCGGTCCTCCGCGCTGGGGCTCGGCGGGTTCGCGCTCGCGCACCTGCTCCACCGCGACACGACCGCGGCCTCCGACCTGAAGGGCGTCCTCGACCGGCCGCACCACGCGCCGAAGGCGAAGCGGATCATCTACCTGTTCATGGCCGGCGGGCCGTCACAGCTTGACCTCTTCGACCACAAGCCGAAGCTCAACCAGATGAACGGCCAGGACCTGCCGGCCACGGTCCGCATGGGCCAGCGGCTCACCGGCATGTCCGCCCACCAGGCCGCGCTGCCGCTCGCCGGGTCGATCTTCAAGTTCGCCACCCACGGCCAGTGCGGCGCAACGGTCAGCGAGTTGCTGCCGGACACCGCGAAGATGATGGACGATCTGTGCTTCGTGAAGTCGGTGTACACGGAGGCGATCAACCACGACCCGGCGATTACCTTCTTCCAGACCGGCCACCAACTCCCCGGCCGGCCGAGCTTCGGGGCGTGGCTCTCCTACGGCCTCGGCTCACTCAACGACAACCTGCCGGGGTTCGTCGTGCTCGTCTCGAAGGACCGCACCGAGCAAGGGCTTTACGCCCGCCTCTGGGGCAGCGGCTTCCTGCCGAGCCGTCACCAGGGCGTGCAGTTCCGCAGTGGCAAGGACCCGGTGCTGTACCTGAAGAACCCGGACGGCGTCTCCGCGGAGTCGCGGCGGAAGATGCTCGACCGCCTCGGCGAGTTGCACAAGCTGCAATCCGAATCCGAGGCCGACCCGGAGATCGAGTCGCGGGTGGCGCAGTACGAGATGGCTTACCGGATGCAGACCAGCGTCCCGGAGGTGATGGACTTCTCGAAGGAGTCGAAGGAGGTCTTCGACCTGTACGGCCCGGACGCGAAGACCCCCGGCACGTTCGCGGCCAACTGCCTGCTGGCCCGGCGGCTGGCGGAGCGGGGCGTGCGCTTCGTGCAACTTTATCACCCCGGCTGGGACCACCACGGCGGCTTACCCAAGGGCATCCGCCGACAGGCGAAGGACGTCGATCGGGCGTGCTATGGGCTGGTTCAGGACCTGAAGCGGACCGGGATGCTCGACGACACGCTGGTGGTCTGGGGTGGCGAGTTCGGACGAACGAACTACAGTCAGGGGAAGCTGACCGCGACCGACTACGGCCGCGACCACCACCCGCGGTGCTTCACCATGTGGTTCGCCGGCGCCGGCGTCAAGCCGGGGACGAGTTTCGGAGCGACCGATGAGTTCGGCTACAACGTGGCCGAGAACGGCGTCCACGTCCACGACGTGCAGGCGACGATCCTGCACCTGCTCGGCATCGATCACGAGAAGCTGACGTACAAGTTCCAGGGCCGGCACTACCGACTCACCGACGTCCACGGGCACGTCGTCAAGGACGTCCTGTCGTAACGGCCACGCGGGCCGCTGGGGTCGGTCGGCGTGACCGCCACGAGGTTCCGGTCATCCGCGAGCGGCCCGCCCGCCGATGACTCCCGCGACATGCGTGTACCCACCCTCGTTCTGGCCTCGACCCTGTTCCTGTCCTCCGCCGCCCGGGCCGATCAGCCGTTCGGCGGCCCGGGCCTGTCCGGCCGCTGGTCCGGCTACTGGGTGAGCGACAAGAACGGCCACACTGGACCGCTTCGGGCGAACTTCCGCAAGGTGTCCGACGCCTGCTACCGGGTGACGTTCACCGGCCGGTTCTGGAAGGTCGTCCCGTTCGTGTATTCCGTCAACCTCGCGGTCACAGGGACGACCGGAGACGCCGTGACCCTCGCGGGCGAGACGCGCGCCGGCCCGGTGATCGGCACCTTCCGCTACGACGCGACCGCCACCGCCTGCGAGTTCGAGGCCCGGTTCACGTCGAAGAACGACTCCGGCCGGTTCGTCCTGACCCGCTAACGCGCCGCGATCCGGTACAGGTGCCGTTCCGTGCGGATGAGAAATGCGTCGCCGTCCGCCGCGTAGCTCGCCTGGGTCCGCTCGCCGAGCTTGTTCGTCGCAGCCACCTCGAATGCCGTCCCGGACTTCAACACCGTCCCGACGCCGATCTCGTTTTGCAGGTAGATGTACCCGCCGGCCGCCAACGGCGACGCCGAGTACTGGCCCGGCACCCGCTCTCGCCAGTGAACCTTGCCGGTCCTCGCGTCCAGGCACGTCGCGATGCCGTGGTCGGACACCATGTACAGTTCGTCCCCGACCAGCAGCGGCGACGGGTTGGTCGGCGCGTCCTGCGACGCCTTCCACGCGACCGCGGCCCGGAACCCCGGCTCGACCTTGATTGCCAGCAGCGTCGGCTTGTCGTACCCGGTGGACAGGTACACCAGCCCGTGCCCCGCCACCGGCCGCGGCACCACCGAGTAGCCGTCGAACTTGACCGCCCACAGCTCCTGACCCGTCTCGGCGTCCACGCCGTTGACCACGCCACTACCCGGCGCGACGACCACCCGGCGGCCGTGCTGCTCCAGGACCAGCGGCGTGCCGAACGAGAACGGCTTCGACGACGCCTGCGGACGCTTGAACTCCCACGCCACCTTGCCCGTCGCCTTGTCGAACGCCACCACCGACCGCCGGTCGGTCCCGTCAATGCAGATCAGGATGCGGTCGCCGTCCACGACCGGCGAGCCGCCGTTGCCGTGGACCGGCTTGTAGGTCAGGTCGCGGTTCGCCCACAGCACCGACCCGTCCTTCGCGCTCAAGCACGCCGTCCCCTGGTGGCCGAAGTGGACGTAGAGCCGGTCGCCGTCGATCACAGGCGTCGGGCTGGCGTGGCTGTTCTTCGCGTGGATCGGCGGGGCCGACTTGCCGTCCTGCTTGAAGACCTCCCGGTCCCAGAGCGTGCTGCCGGTCGTCGTGTCCAGGCACAGCGCCCGCAGCGACTGGTCGGCAGACCGCCCGTCGCCCTGCGGTACGGCCGTGGTCAGGTACACGCGCCCGCCGGCGACCACCGGCGACGACCACCCCTTGCCGGGCACCTCGACCTTCCAGGCGACGTTCTTCTCTGGACCCCACTCGGTCGGCGGCGCCTTCATGTCGGCCAGCCCCTGCCCGGCCGGCCCGCGGAACTGCGGCCAGTCCGCGACGATGGGAGACGTCAGGGCCAGCGTCAGGCTCAGGGCGGCGAACCGGCAGGTCATGAGGTGGCCTCGGCGGCGGGTTGGTGTACCGTGTCGGTATGCAACCGCTCATCCTAGTCAACGTCGTCGGACTGACCCCCCGATTACTCGGCCACGCCCCGCGGCTCTCGGAGCTGGCGAAGGCCGGGTGGAGCGCGTCCTTGCGCGAGGTCGTGCCCGCCGTCACCTGCTCCGCGCAGGCGACGCTCCTCACCGGCCAGCCGGTCAGCCGCCACGGCGTCGTCGCCAACGGCTGGCTGTACCGCGACACCAACGAGATCCGCTTCTGGCAGCAGTCGAACCGCCTCATCCAGGCGGAACCGCTGTACGCGACAGCGCGCCGGCGGGCGAAGGAGCGCGGCAAGCCGTTCAAGTCCGCGAAGTTGTTCTGGTGGTTCAACCAGGGCGCCGTGGTGGACCTCTCCGTCACACCGAAGCCGTGGTACGGGGTGGACGGCAACAAGGTGTTCGGCGTCAGCGGCACGCCGCCGGGGCTGGCCGAGGCGGTGGAGAAGGAGATCGGCCCGTTCCCGTTCCAGACGTTCTGGGGGCCGATGTCGGGGGTCGCCTCGACGAGGTGGATCGCGAGTTGCGCCGCCGAGGTCGTCCGCAGCGAGCGGCCGGACCTGACGCTCGTCTACCTGCCGCACCTCGACTATGACCCGCAGCGGTTCGGTCCGTCCGGCACCGACATGGCGAGACACGTCCGCGACCTGGACCGAGCGTGCGAGCCACTTCTGGACGCGGCGAAGGAAATCGGTGCCCGGGTCTGGGTGGTCAGCGAGTACGGCCACTGCGACGTGAGCCGGCCGGTGTACCCCAACCGCCTGCTGCGCACCGCGGGACTGTTGGCCGTGCGGCCGGGGCCGTTCGGGGAGCAACTCGACACCTTCGGCAGCCGGGCGTTCGCGGTGTGCGACCACCAACTCGCACACGTCTATGTCCCGGACCCGGCCGACGTGCCGCGGGTGCGGGAGTTGCTCGGGCCGCTGCCCGGCGTCGGCCGTGTACTCGCCAGCGAGGAGCGCGCCGAGGTGCAACTCGACCACGACCGCTCCGGCGAGGTGGTCCTGCTCTCCCAGTCCGACTCCTGGTTCGCGTACCCGTTCTGGCTCGACGACGCGCAGGCCCCGGACTACGCGCGGGCAGTGGCGATCCACCACAAGCCGGGGTTCGACCCGTGCGAGTTGTTCTTCGACCCGGCCCTGCGGATGCCGAAGCTGCACGCGGCCCGGCGGGTGATGGCCAAGAAGCTCGGGTTCCGCATGACAATGGACGTGGTGCCGTTGGACGCGGCCATCGTGCGCGGCAGCCACGGCCTGCCGGCCGCCGACCCGCTCGACCGGGCGGTCCTGATCGGGCACAGGCCGAACCCGGGGGCGGACCTGCCGATGACCGCCGTGAGGGACCTGGTCCTGGCCGCGCTGGGATTGGAGGGTGGATAACCGTTGGACGGGCTGACTATACTACCCGGACTGCCTTGGTAGCCGCCGCGGGGCAGTCCCGTCTTGACACCCGGCGGCAAGGAGCGCCAGATGCGTCGCACCCTTCTGTTGGTCGCCGCGCTCGGGTTCGTAGCGGTGACCGGACCGTCCGCCCTGGCCCAGGAACAGGAACAGGAAAAGACCACACCTCAACAGACGACCCCGACCCCGTCGGAGCCGTCCACGCAGCAACCGGCCGCCGAGGGGACCACCCCCGCGCCCCTGCCCGGGGCGTACACGCAACCGACCACACCCGGACAGACCATCTCCCCGTACGCCCCGACCGGCACGGCGACGCCATGCGGCTACGTCATGCCGAGCGCGCCCATTCCGGGGACGGTGATGTACGGCTCGCAGTACCAGCAGTACCAGCCGATCACGCAGTACGGCTCGTACCCGCAGACGATGCCGTACACCCAGCCGGGCATCCAGTACGCTCAGCCGACCATGCAGTACGGCCAGCCGACCATGCAGTACGGCCAGCCGACTGCCATGCCGGTCGCCGGATCGATCGCCGGCGGCGTGACCACCCAGCCGGTCCAGACCGGGGTGATGGCCACGACGGGCATGACCTACCAGCCGGTCCAGACCGGCATGGTGTACTCGAACGGCACGACCTTCCAGCCGGGGACGGTCATCCAGACCAGCGCGCAGGGGACGTACTCCGACCAGCCGGTGATCCTCGGCGGCTACACGGACGGGTCCTACGGCCCGGTCATGACGACGACCACGCAGAGCGGCCGGCG
Source organism: Fimbriiglobus sp. (assembly GCA_035539575.1). GTDB lineage: Bacteria > Planctomycetota > Planctomycetia > Gemmatales > Gemmataceae > DASSAT01. Next base: position 13,190 of record DATLIF010000549.1, read on the forward strand.
CGGGCTGTTCGGCCGGCGGCGGTAACTTCTCTCCCGGCGTGCGGGGCGGCCACAGGCCGCCCCGCTTTGCGTTCGACTCACCCGATCAGCTTTCGCAACTCCTTGACGTGCCGCGGGACCGCGGTCCGCGGGTCCTCCTTCGCCTCGTACTCCAGCGCCACGATTCCGTGGTAGTTGGCGTCCTTGAGGATCCGCACCATCCGTCCCAGGTCGGCCGGCTCCTTCTTGTTGTTGGGTAGGATCTCGGTCTTCAACTGGCAGACCACGCCGTAGGGGGCGATCTTCGCCACGTCGGCGTAAGGGTCCGCGGTGTGGAAGTTGCCAGTGTCGATGTTCACCCCCAGCGCCGGGCTCTTGATCGGCTTGACCAGGGCGAGCAGTTGCTCCGGCGTCGCAGTGATACCGCCGTGGTTCTCCAGGGCGAGCGTCACACTCAGCTTCTCCGCGACCGCGCAGCACTCCTGCATCGCCGCGACGACCCGCCCCTGGGCCTGTTCGAGCGTGTCGCCCTTGGGCAAGTTGCCGGCGAAGATGCGGAGCGTCGGCGCCCCGAGCCGGGCGGCGCGCCGGGTCCAGGTCTTGACGTGCTCGATGTCGGCCTTGCGCTTCGCGTCGTCGCGCTGGCAGAAGTCGTTGCGGACCGGGACGCCGGAGATCGCGAGTTTCTTCGCCGCGGCATGTGCCTTGAGCTTGTCCAGGTAAGCGTCGGACTCCTCGGCGAAGTAGTACGACGTGAGTTCGACCGCGTCGAGCGGCAGCGTCGATGCCAGGTCGATGAAGTCGAAAAGGGTCATCGACCCCTTTTTCAGGTCGAGTGCCTGGCGGAAGCTGTAGGCGGCGAGGCTGAGCTTGAGTTGCGGCTTGCCGGGCGGGCGCTTGACCGGATCGATTGCCAGGGCCGGCGCGGCGGCGGCGGCGGCCGCGGTG
>DATLIF010000550.1:0-8035 GCA_035539575.1 Fimbriiglobus sp.
GGCTTCAGCCGGTGCATCCAGACCGGCTGAAGCCGGGACTCCAGCGATGCAACACCGACTGAAGCCGGGACTCCAGCGAAGCAGCACCGGCTGAAGCCGGAACTCCAACAGAAGGAGCCGACCCCATGCGAACGCGAACGACTCTGGCCGCGTCGGTACTTGGCGCCGCCCTGCTCGGTTGGCTGGCGGCCTCGGGCCGGCTGGCCACAGTGATCGCCCAGGACAAGGCCCACTCGCCCGCGGCGGGCGGTCAGCTCCCCAGGCCGGACCCGGAGTTCCAGGGCAAGATCGGCGAGACGTTTAAAGACTCGACGCCGAGCTACCCGCAGCCGGTCAAGGCGGCGAAGGGTTCGCCGAACGTGCTCATCATCCTGACCGACGACACCGGATTCGGGATGACGTCCACGTTCGGCGGCCCGGCCCAGACCCCGACGCTGGACCGACTGGCCAAGAACGGCCTGAAGTACAACCGGTTCCACACCACGGCCCTGTGCTCACCGACCCGGGCGGCGCTGCTGGCCGGCCGAAACCACCACTCGGTCGGCACCGGGGTCATCATCGAGATGGGCACCGGGTTCCCCGGGTACACCGGGATCCTTCCTCGGAGTACGGCGCTGGTGTCGGAGATGTTGCGGGGCAACGGGTATGCCACCTCCATGTTCGGCAAGTGGCACAACACCCCGGAGCCGGACATCAGCCCGGCCGGGCCGTTCGACCGCTGGCCGACCGGACTCGGGTTCGAGTACTTCTACGGGTTCAACCAGGGGGAGACGCACCAGTACTACCCGGTCCTGTATCGCAACACGACCCCGGTGAATGCCCCGAAGACGCCGGAGCAGGGCTACCACTTCACCACCGACATGACCGACGAGACGATCGCCTGGACCCGCAACGTTCGGGCGGCCGACCCGGACAAACCCTGGTTCGCCTACTACTCGACCGGGGCCATCCACGCCCCACACCACGCCCCGAAGGCGTGGCGCGAGAAGTTTAAAGGGCAGTTCGACCACGGATGGGACAGGCAGCGGGAGATCACCCACGCGAAGCAGCTCGAACTCGGCGTCATCCCGCAAGGCACGAAACTGACCCCGCGGCCCAAGGAGATCCCCGCGTGGGACTCCCAGTCGGCCGAGGCGAGGCAGGTGTACTGCCGGCTGATGGAGAACTACGCCGCGTTCATGGCCCATACCGACCACGAGGTCGGCCGGCTGATCGACAGCCTGGAGCAGTCCGGGGAACTGGATAACACGCTGGTCTTCTACATCGTCGGCGACAACGGGGCCAGCGCCGAGGGCGGGCTGGAGGGCACCTTCAACGAGGTCGCCAGCCTGATGGGCTACAACCCGGGCCTCGCCGGCATCATCAAGCGGATCGACCAGATCGGCGAGCCGGAGAGCGAGCCGCACGTCCCGGTTGGCTGGGCGTGGTCGACGAACGCCCCGTTCCAGTGGACCAAGCAGGTCGCCAGCCACTTCGGCGGCACCCGCAACCCGATGGTCGTCCACTGGCCCAAGGGGATCAAGGCGAAGGGCGAGCTACGCACCCAGTTCCACCACTGCATCGACGTCGTCCCCACGATCCTGGACTGCTGCGCCGTGGCCGAGCCCAAGACGGTCAACGGCACCCCGCAGAAGCCGATCGAAGGTGTGAGCATGCGCTACTCCTTCGACGACGGCAACGCGAAGAGCAAGCGGACGACGCAGTACTTTGAGATGATGGGCAACCGCGGCATCTACCACGACGGGTGGATGGCCACCACCCGGCACGGTACGCCGTGGCTCACGGCGGCTGCGTCGAGGGGGTTCGACAACGACGCCTGGGAGCTGTACCACGTCGATCAGGACTTCAGCCAGGCCGACGACCTGGCCGCCAAGCACCCGGAGAAGGTGAAGGAGCTGCAAGCGAAGTTCATCGAAGAAGCGAAGAAGTACGACGTGCTGCCGCTCGATGACCGGATGGCCCTGCGGTTCGACACGCGCAACCGCGTCGCCGGCGAGCCGCGGACGAGCTGGACATACTACGGGAACAGCGTCATGTTGCCGGAGCCGGTCGGCCCGACCGTCTACCCGAATTCGCACACCGTCACCGCCGAGCTGAGCATCCCGGAAAAAGGCGGCGAAGGCGTCATCACTTGCTCCGGCAGCGAGAACGGCGGGTGGACCCTCTACGTCAAGGACGGCAAGCTGACGTACTACTATAGCTTCTTCGATTTCGAGGAGACGACGATCCAGGCGAAGGACGCATTGCCGACCGGCAAGGTGACAGTGAAGCTAGAACTCGAATCGAAGGGCGTACCGAAAGGCCGGCTCTACAGCGACGGCGCCAGGGTGCGGTTGTTCGTGAACGGCCAACCGGTCGGCGAAGGCGAGCTTCCGAAGGTGGCCAACCGCCATTCGATCGAGCCGTTCGAGGTCGGGCGGGACTCCATCTCCCCGGCCAGCCCGGACTACAAGGGGAAGGGGACGTTCCCGTTCACCGGCCGGATCGAGAAGATCACGTTCGAAGTGATCAAGAAGTGACAGCGGGTTGACACCCGCGGGCCGGGGAACACCCCGGCTCGTAATCTTTTCGCACTGATGACAATACCATACGAACGTGAGCGCCCGTGACTGCCTGGTCGCTGGCGGGCCGGACGACCCCGGGCTAGGGGTGGTTCACCTACTTTCGCATCTACGGCCCAGAGCAGGCCGCGTTCGACGGCACCTGGAAGCCAGGCGACTTTGAGGCAGTCAAGTAGCCGGGGAGCGGTCCGTCTACTTATCCCATTTCCCGTCTGTTCGGGTAAATCGGGTCCGATGCGTCAGCCTGACCGAATACTGAGGCAACGGGAGTTCGCTGGTCCGGGCAATTTGTGTATCCCGGGCAGGCTGCCGGACCGGTGCGGCCTCTCGTTGCTTCGACGCGGAGATATGGCTATGGGGTGAGGCAACAGATCGGGGGGTGTGATGCCGCGCTGGAACGGTCGGATCCTGACCGCGTTGGTCGTGACGGTCTCGGTCGCCGGCTGGTCCGCGGCGGACGACCCGGCACCGTCTCCGCGCCCGGGTGAGGCCCCTCACGCGGCGGCAGGAATGGACCTGTCGGGCGAGAAGGCCAACCCGCTCGAAAGCCCGCCGGGTCTGACCCCCGCGGTCAAGCTTCGCGGGCGGATCGAGGTTGACGCAGTGATGGTCGTCCAGTCGGAGGCGAGCAAGGCCCTGCTCGGCGACCTCCAGAACGGCTACGGCTTCCGCCGGGCACGGCTCGGAGCCCAGGGGACCGTCGGTTCGTCCGCCCTGTGGGTGGCCGAGATCGACTTCGCGGGCGGCGACGTCCAGCTTCGGGACATGTTCGTCGGTTTGACCGCCCTGCCGGGGGTCCGTCAGGTCCGCGTCGGGCACTTCCGCGAGCCGTTCAGCCTGGAGGGGGCGACGAGTAGCAACTTCATTACCTTCCTGGAACGGTCTCCGCTTAACCAGTTGGACCCGACCCGGAACTGGGGGGTGGCCGGGTACTGGTGGCCGGACGGCGAGCGGCTCACGTTCGCCCTCGGAGCGTTTCGGGATGACACGACCAGCGCGGGTCTCAGTGTCGGGGACGACGACGCCTGGGCGGTCACAACCCGGCTGACCTGGCTGCCGGTGTACGAGGACCGGGGTACTGCCTACCAGCTCGTCCATGTCGGGGCGGCGTTCTCCCAACGCCGGCCGGCCGGCGGCGTCGTCCAGTACAACCTGGACCCGCAGTCGAATCTGCTGATGGTGCCCGACAACCCGCCCTCGCCGTTCCTGCCCGGTGTGGACGTGCCGGCCAGCGGCCAGCAGCTTTACAACCTCCAGGCGGCCGGGATCCGTGGTCCGCTTTCCATCCAGGGTGAGTGGTTCGGGTCGGCGATCCAGCAGAAGGGTGCCGGGGTGGTGTTCTTGCACGGGTTCTACGCCTATGCCAGCTACTTCCTGACCGGCGAGCACCGGGGGTATGACCGGCAGCGAGGGGCGTTCGATCGGGTTGCCGTCCGCCGTCCGCTGGTTCGCTCGGAGGGGGCCCCCGCGTCCGGCTTCGGGGCGGTCGAACTGGCCGCCCGGTTCGCGGTCGCGGACTACGCCTCGGGCAACCTCCCGGTCCCGTCCGCACCGGCCCGCGCCATCCCCGGCGCGGTCGTGTACGAGGCGACGTTCGGTGTGAACTGGTATCTGAACGACCACACCCGAGTCATGGCGAACTATACGCTGGCCGTCCCCGACGTCGGCGGGTATCCGGCGCTGCCGGTCCACGTCTTCGGGCTGCGGACGGCGATCTATTGGTAACGGCGCGGGCGTTCCGCGTGAAGCGGGATCGAGCCTGCGGCCGACATCGCCGTCGGGTGCAATTCTGGTATGCTCCACCCGTCCGCCCAACGGCATGCCCGAGCCGGACTCCGGGCATCCTCCGTTACCCGAAGCCCCTACCGGTCGTGGCCCGATGAATGGACGGTCGTTTCCCACCTCTGCGGCCCGCGGCAACCCCGCGGTGACGCAAGACTACGCGCCGGACCGGGGCCAGCCCGACCGGCGGGCGCTTCCGCTGCAACTCGCCGCGTCCGGCGGCTCCTTGCCGCAGCTCACCGGCGAGATCCGCGACCTGGTACACGTCCGGCTCCGCGAGGTCGCGGTCCTGGTGACCGTGGCCTGGTCGCTGCTGCTGCTGCTCTGCCTCAGCGGGCTCGACGGGCTGTTCAACGTCGCCCACCTGGGGGCCGGCTGCGTCGGGGCGGTGGCATTCGCCACGGCGGCGTTCCTGGCGTGCTGGGCAGCCCTCCGCGGCGGCCGGCGCTACTCCTTGCCCTGGCTGCGCGGCTGTGAGGCGGTGTTCCTGTGGGGGTCAGTGGCCTGCGCCGCCTGGCTGCGCTATGCCGCCGTCGGCCACGCCCTGGGGCGGGAACCCCTGGACCGCTTCATGGTCCTGTACGCGAGTTCGCTGTCCGGCATCGTCTGGATGGCCGTGTTCGTGATCTACGGGATCTTCGCGCCGAACACCTGGCGGCGGCTGCTCGGGATGACCGCCGCCGTCGCCGCCGTGCTGGTCGGCGTCGAGGTCGCCACCTGGGCCGGTCGGCCCGTCGATCGCGAACTGTTCGTCTCGAACCTGCTGGTCACTCTCCTGGCCGTGTTCCTGGGAGTTGGCACCGCACTGTACGGCTCGTTCAAACTCGGGGCCGCCCACGAGGAGGCGGCGACCGCCCGCCGTCGGCTGCGCGAGCTGGGCCGGTATCGGCTGACGCGCCGCCTCGGCGCCGGGGCGATGGGCGAGGTGTACCTCGCCGAGCACACGCTGCTGCGCCGCCCGTGCGCGGTCAAACTGATCCGGCCTGCTGTTATCGACGGGGAGCGGCAGGTGGCCCGGTTCGAGCGGGAGGTGCAGGCGACCGCGGCACTGACCCACCCGAACACGGTGGAGATCTACGACTACGGGCGGGCGGAGGACGGCACCTTCTACTACGCGATGGAGTACCTGCCGGGGCTCACCCTGGACCAACTCGTCGTGCGGCACGGTCCGCTTCCCGCGGCGCGGGCGGTCCACCTGCTGCGCCAGGTGTGCGGGGCACTGCGCGAGGCCCACGGGGCCGGCCTGGTCCACCGCGACGTCAAGCCGGCCAACGTCATCGTGTGCAGCCGCGGCGGTGCCCACGACGTGGTCAAGCTTCTGGACTTCGGCCTGGTCGGGGCGATCGACGACACCGCCGCCGGGGCCGGCCGGTTGACGCGAGAGGGTGCGATCGCCGGCACGCCGGAGTACATGTCCCCGGAGCAGGCCGAGGGGGGCGCGGGGTTGGACGGGCGGACCGACCTCTACAGCCTCGGTGCGGTGGCGTACTTTCTGCTCACCGGCAGGCCGCCGTTCCGCAAGGCGACCGCCCTTCAACTCCTGTACGCCCACGCCCGCGAACCGGTCCAGCCGATCGCCGAGTTGCGGCCGGACGTCCCTGCCGAGCTACAGGCGGTGGTCCTGCGGTGCCTGGAAAAGGACCGCGGGCGGCGATTCCCGGACGTCGCGGCCCTGGACGAGGCACTCGACGGGTGCCAACAAGACGAGTCATGGACGGAGGCGCGGGCGGCGGACTGGTGGCGGAACCACGGGAAATCGCCGGGCGAAGTCGGCCCGCGGCCCGGCGACGGCTGACCCGGCCTGTCGAGGGCAGAGCCGATGCGAGTGAGCGGTCGGGATGGCGGGTCGCCCGCGAAAGCCGCTCACGCGCACGGGGGCCAGGCGCTCCGGTCGAGCCGGAACGATGGCACCGGGCGTTACGGGCGCCGCGCCTGGCCGGCGGCCGTTTCGGCCAACCGCCGCTCCTTGACGAAGGCTAGCAGGGCCTGGACCGGCGCTTCGCGCTCGCCGTTGCGATCGACGAACAGTGGGCCTCTGGTTTCCAGAAACCCCGGGGTGTAGGTCGCGTCGGGTTGGGTCGGCCGTTCACCCGTCTTGCGGATCGCGACGGTCAGCAGCGACCCGGCCTCACCACACGACCCCACGGCCACCACCTTCCCGGTGCCGGCCGCCGTCCGCCACTTCTCCCACTCGGCCCGGGTTTCCGCTGCCTGGCCCTTACCGAGGCTCAGAGAGACGCAGCCTGCTACCGGCTTGCCGTACTTGTAACTGTGTACGTCTTCTACCCGCACGAAGCTTCCCCAGATCGTGATCCGTTCGGGGGCGCCGGCGCTCGGTTCCAGGGCGACCTTGTCCACCACCACGTACACCGGCGGCGGGCCGCCCGCCCGGGCCGCGGCCCCGAACCCGACCGCGGCGGCCAACAGCGTTACCAGGTAACGGGTCATCACCAGCCCTCCTCGTTCTTCGGGGAATCCATCCGGGCGACGGAGGTCACTGCCCCGTCATGGCCCGCAGGAGTGAGGCCCGCGACCGCGCCGCGAACCACCACTGAGTGAAGGGTAGCCGTGTACCCAGCCACGGAAAAATTGTTTATACTTGCAGATATCAACGAAATCGTTGTTTGTGGACCTATCCGATGCCAGGCGATCTGCCCTCGCTATCGACGGACCAGGCGGCGGCGCTTGTGGAGCTGGCCCGGCACGGCAGCCTGCGGCTCGCGGCCGCGGCCCTCCACGTCACCGAGCAGGGCGCCCGCAACCGGCTCCTGGCGCTGGAGGCCCGCCTGGGGGTGCCGCTGTACCACAAGCGGCGGGGCGTGCGCCGGACCACCCCGCTGACCCGGCACGGCGAGCTGGTTCTGCCGCACGCCCTGGCCTTCCTCGACCGCGCCCGCGAGCTGGGGGAGCTGTTCGCGGGTCGGGCGGGGCCGCAGGAGATCCACGTCGCCGCGACCCAGTACCTCATCCTCTACCTGCTGATCGACGTGATCCGCCGCTTCCACCGGGCGCACCCGACGATCCGCGTCCGGCTGAGCACGCACTCCGAGCGGGAGATCGAGGACGCGCTCACGCGGGACCCGGAGCTGGCGCTGGGCGTCGCCGCTCCGTACGAGTCGGGCGGCGAACTCGGCTACGCGCACCTGTTCTCACTCGACTGGGGGCTGGTGGCGCCGCGGGGGCACCGGCTGCTGAGCCGTCGGCGGGTCGGGCTTTCGGACCTGGCGAGCGAGCCGCTGATCCTGTTCGAACGTGGCTCGACGGGCCGGCAGCACGTCCTGGACGCCTTCCACGAGTGCGGCCTGACCCCGCGGGTCGAGATGGAGGCGACGAGCACGGTGGTCGTCGTGCGGATGGTCGAGGCGGGGCTGGGGCTGGCACTGGTGCCGCTGATGCCCGGCGGGGCGGTCACGCGCGGCCACCGGGTGGGCGTGCGGGAGTTGCCGGGGGCGGTCCGGCCCATCCACTCGGGAGTGCTGACCCGCAAGGGCGAGCGGCCCCTGCCCGCGGCCGAGGCGTTCGTCCGCTTCCTCAGTCGAGCGAAGGCCGGTCCCTACTGAATCGCAGGTAAGTAAAGCTATTGATTCGATCACGTTGGGAACGGCAGTTTGCAGCGGTCCCAGAGGGCACGCAGGAGTTTCGGATCGAATTTCAGTTGGATGAGTCGATCCATCACGGTGTCGTCGAGTTCG
>DATLIF010000551.1:0-1684 GCA_035539575.1 Fimbriiglobus sp.
CCAAGGGGAGAGGGGAGAAAAGGCATGTACTGATAGGTGAACCCCCGCCCCGCCTGCACCAGCCGGCAGCCGTGCGCGTTCGCCTCCCGCTCGATCACCGCCCGCGGGCCGGGCTGCGTCACCCCGCTGACCACCGGCACCTGCTGCTTGATGATGCCCGCTTTCTGGTAGGCGATCTCTTCCAGCGTCTCCCCGAGTTGCGCCGTGTGGTCGAGCCCGACGGACGTGACGACCGACACCAGCGGCCGGCAGACGTTGGTCGAGTCGAACCGGCCGCCCAGCCCGACCTCGACGACGGCGACCTCGACTCGCCGGCAGGCGAAGTGCAGGAACCCCAGCGCGGTGCTGATCTCGAAGAACGTTGGAGGCGGCCACGGCCCCGACTCCAGTTCCCGCACCGCCGGGGCGAGTTCCGCCATCCGCGCCGCCAGTTCCTCACGGGAGATCGGCGTGCCGTTGACCTGAATCCGCTCCTCGACGTGGACCAGGTGCGGCGACGTGAACAGCCCGACGCGGTAGCCGGCTGCTTGCAGCACCGCGGCCAGCATCGCGCAGGTGGAGCCCTTGCCCTTGGTCCCGGTGACGTGGACGACGCGCAGCCGGTCGTGCGGGTCGCCGAGCAGCCGCAGCAGCGCCCGCATCCGCTCCAGCTTCAGGTCCTTCGGCGAGGCGGACCGGACCTCGTAGTTGATCCGCCCGAACCAGAAGGCGATGGCCTCGTCGTAGGTCATGGGGGCAGGGTAGCCGAACCCGCAAGCGGGGGAAGGGAGTCGATCGCGTTTCCCACTCCAACAAGGCGAGCGGGGGACGTCAGTCCCCCGAGGACTTCACCGGTCGAGAAGCTGTTCGCGCACCCGGCAGGTTCAACAGGATGATTGAGGGGAGAGGTGGTTGGGTGCGCGAAGCCCTCGGGGGACTGACGTCCCCCGCTCGCCTTGTTGGCAACAACGGTCACTGCCGTTGGCGGACCATCATCAGCCCGTTGGCTAGCAGGCCGGACAGGAACCCGGCCCAGATCGTGTACCGGAACAGGGCGAACCCCGCGCCGGCCATCTCCTCGGCCCCCTCGGGGGACGTGGCGGTGAGCGCGTCGTAGAAGCACCCGATCGTCGCGACGATCATCCCGGCCATCCCGAGCGAGTAGAGGACCATCACCCACCGCGGCCAGCCGGTCGGCACCCGGAACACCGCCGACACCGGCATCAGAAGGAGCAGGCAGCCGAACGCGGTCGTCCACCCGGGCACGTCGTAGTCGCCCGGGGCGACGACGCCGTACCCCAGCGCGAGCAGCCCGACCAGCAGCACGCCGCCGACCCAGTGCGACTGCCGCCGCTGGTCGCGGTCGAGTGCGAACCGGCCGAACCGGTTCAATCGCAGGAGCAGGTTGAACAGCGGCTCGGCGACCCAGGTCAGGATCACGAACGCGAGCAGGGCGAGCAGGAGTGGGGTGGTGAGTGGCCGCAGAACCGGGTTCGCCCGCCCGACCTGGACGAGGACCTGTTGCGCCACGATCAGCCCGAGGATCAGCCCCCATTGCGCCTGGCGGCTGAGCCGGCTCATCCACAGGAAGAACCGGAGCATCTGCCGGTAGAGCCAGTACCGGGCCTTCAGCGCCTCGATCATGCCGTGGCGGGCCCACTCGGACGACGGGTCCAGCCGCAGCGCCTCGCGGAAGTGGGTCAGC
>DATLIF010000552.1:0-3632 GCA_035539575.1 Fimbriiglobus sp.
GGCCGCCCCGCCCACGGACGACTCCGCGGCGCTGGGCCTCGACGGGCACGCGCACCACGGGCCGGCCCCGGGTCTGGTCGGGCTGGTCCTGTTGCCGTTGGGCATCCCGCTGTTGTGGCTGGTCAGCCCGGCCCTGACCGGGGTGACGCCGATCTTCTCCTTCGCCGCCCCGGTGGCGCTAGCGCTGGGGCTGTGCGGGCTGGGGCTAGGAGTCGCCCACGCCCACGGCTGGACGCTCGCCACCCGGGTCAAGGCGGTGCTCGCGCTGGTGATGGTCGGGTACTTCACCGGCGGATTCCTGTACTTCCTGAAGAAGGAATGGGCCGAGGCGATCCGCCGCCACGTCGGCCCTGGCGACCTGAAGTGGCACCCGTTCAACCCGCCGCACGAGCCGAAGGCGTACCGGGTGAACCTGCCCGGCAAGGTGAACGAGTCCGAGGGCGACCGGCTGATGCCGGGCTGGGGGCTGAAGGCGTACCGGTCGGCCCGCGACCAGGGCGCGCAGGCCGCGCTGGACGTGGCCTACGAGGTGGGGCACGGCACCCCGCCCGCGGACGTGGCCGGCCCGCGGCTGGAGTCCGACGAGTGGTTCGCCAAGGCCCGCGACGCCGTCTGCCGGGCCTGCGAGGGGCAACTCGCCCGCGAGCGGGAGGTCCGCCACAAGGACTTCCCCGGCCGCGAGTTCGTGGTCGCCCTGCCGGACGGGGCCACCAATCGCATCGTCCGGGTGTACCGCGCCGGGGACCGGGTGTTCTGCCTGGGCGTGGAAGGGGCGTTCGTCCCGGACGACGCCCGGTACGTCGAGAAGTTCTTCAGCTCGTTCCTGATCGAGCCCAAGTAGGCCGCTCATGCCGATGCCGGTGAAGTCGCTCCCCGTGATCCAGCGGTGGGACTGCCGCGGGTGCGGGGACTGCTGCAAGACGTACCACGTCCGGGTGACGGACGCTGAGCGCGCCCGGATCGAGGGCCAGGGCTGGGCCGACGATTCCGAGATGAAGGATGTCGAGCCGGTGGTCTGGGATCGGCAACTGGGCGAGTACCGGCTCAACCACACCGCCGAGGGGGCCTGCGTCTTCTACGGCCCCGACGGCCGCTGCCGCATCCACGCGAAGTTCGGCGCCGCGGCCAAGCCGATGGCCTGCCGCATCTACCCGTTCGCGCTGGTGCCGGCCGGCGACCACTGGCGCGTCGGTATCCGGTTCGCCTGCCCCAGCGCCGCCACCAACGACGGCCGCCCCCTGCCCGACCACGCCGCCGACCTCCGCGAGTACGCCGGCCTGCTGGAGGCCGACGCCGAATGTAGCCCGCTCGCTCCGCGAGCGGGTTCCGAAGACCGCTCGCGGAGCGAGCGGGCTACATTCCCGCCGCCGGAGCTGAAGCCGGGCCAGGCGGTGACGTGGCCGGACCTGCTGCGGTTCGTCAAGGCGGTCGGCGACGTGCTGGCCGAGCCGGGCACGCCGATCGACTACCGGCTGCGGAAGGTCGCGGCGCTGGCGTCGCTGTGCAAGAAGTCGAAGTTCGACAAGGTGACCGGCCCGCGGCTCAAGGAGTTCCTGGATGTGGTGACGGCCGCGCTGGACGACGACGCGGTGGCGCGGGCCGAGGACGTGCCGCCGCCGGGCTGGATCGGCCGCGTGATCTTCCGGCAGACGTTGGCGGTGTACAGCCGCAAGGACCACGGCCCGACGCCGGGGATCGCGAAGCGTAGCCGGCTCACCCGCATCAAGTCGGCGTGGCGGTTCGCGATGGGGGTCGGCCCGGTCCCGAGGCTGCACGGGCTGATGCCGGAAACAACCTTCGCCGACGCGGAGTTGCCGACCGGGCCGCTGTCGAAGGAGTCCGACGCGCTCCTGACGCGCTACTACCGGGTGAAGGTCGAGTCGCTTCAGTTCTGCGGGCCGGTGAACTTCCGCCAGACGTTCTGGGACGGGCTGGACTCGCTCTTGCTGACGTTCCCCGCGATCCTGTGGCTGAGCCGGGTGCTGACCACACCCGACCGGCCGCGGGACGAGGCGGTGGGCCTGGCGCTGCGGATCGTGGACGACAACTTCGGGTTCAACAAGCTGCTCGGCTCCGGCCGGCAACTCTGGGCGACGCAGACTCTCGCGGAGCGCGGCGAGCTGGCTCGTCTCATTGCCTGGTACGCTCGCTGACATGGCAAATCCCAGGCACCAAACACCAAATCCCAAATAAACACCCGAGCCCAACAGCGGGTTTGGGATTTGGTGCTTGGGATTTGTTTGGGATTTGGTATTTGGTGCTTGGGATTTACTCCGCAGGAGTCTGCCATGCGCACCCTCGCCGCGCTGCTCGGAGCCGCCCTCATGTGTCCCGCCGCCGATCTCCCGTCGCCGGAGAAGCTGCCGGCGAACCCCGACCTGCCGGACCCGCTGACGACGCTCGCCGGCAAGAAGGTCACGACGAAGAAAGAATGGCAGACCGTCCGCCGGCCCGAGCTGAAGGAGCTGTTCCAGCACTACATGTATGGCCGCTACCCCGCCGTCCCGGCGAAGGTGTCGGCGAAGGTTCTCTTCGAGGACAAGGAAGCCTTCGGCGGCAAGGCGACAGTCCGCGAGCTGGCCCTGACCATGTCCGACCAGGCGCCGCAGGTCCACGTCCTGCTGTCGCTTCCGAACAGGCGGTCCGGCCCGGCGCCGGTGTTCGTCGGGCTGAACTTCACCGGCAACCACTCGATCACCGACCACCCAAAGGTGCGCGTCCCGACCGAGTGGATGCGGAACAGCCCGACCGTGAAGGCCAACAAGGCGACCGAGGCTGGCCGCGGCAAGTCCCAACGGTGGCCGCTGGAGGCGATCGCGGAGCGCGGCTACGCGGTGGCCACGGCGTACTACGGCGAGATCATCCCGGACGACCCGAAGGTTCGCGGCGGGCTGTCCGAGGTGCTGATGCCGCGGGTCCGCAACCAGCACCAGACCGAGCGGCCGCCGGAGCCGGACGACACCGCCGCGGTCATGGCCTGGGCGTGGGGCCTACACCGGATGATCGACCACCTGACGACGCTGCCCGAGATCGACGCGAAGCGGGTCGCGGTGGTCGGCCACTCGCGGCTGGGCAAGGCGGCGCTCGTCGCGGCGGCGTTCGACGACCGGGTCGCGGTGGCGTTCCCGAGCCAGGCCGGCTGCGGCGGCACCGGTCCGAGCCGCAGCAAGAACCCGAAGGCCGAGACGGTCCAGCGGATCAACAGCAGCTTCCCGCACTGGTTCTGCGGGCACTTCAAGGCGTTCAACGACGACACCACGAAGTTGCCGTTCGACCAGCACTGCCTGGTGGCGATCTGCGCCCCGCGACCGGTGCTGTTTACCAACGCGACCGAGGACCAGTGGGCTAACCCGCCGGGCCAGTTCGACGTTCTGAAGGCCGCGACGCCGGTCTACAAGCTGCTCGGCGTCGAGGGGCTGGAGGCGGAGGCGTACCCGGAGGAGAACAAGCTGATCGCCAGCCGGCTCGGCTACTGGGTCCGCCCCGGCAAGCACGACATGACCCCGGACGACTGGAAGACGTACCTGGCGTTCGCGGACAGGTGGCTGAAGTGAACTGCCCCTGTTCTGTCGAAATCCTTGCCATCGGGAGGGCGAGGCATCATTGTCTTGGCGAACGGCCGGGGGGGGGCG
>DATLIF010000553.1:0-4867 GCA_035539575.1 Fimbriiglobus sp.
CCGCCGAAGCCGACCTCGATGCCGCTGACGAGGTTCAGCCCCTCGATGAACACCGTCTTCTTGTCGAACTTCCCGTCGCCGTCGGTGTCCTCGAGGATCAGGATGCGGTCGCCCAGGTGCTTCTGCGCGTCGGGCAACACCGGGCCGGCGTGCGCGTGCCGCTTCGGGTAGGTGTACGCCTCCGCGACCCACAGCCGGCCGCGGTCGTCCAGGCAGAACCCGACCGGTTGATGCACGTCCGGTTCGCCGGCGAACAGGTTGACCGTGAACCCCTCGGGCACGGTCATCGCCGCGGCCGCCTTCTCCGGTGTCAGGCCGGCGAACTTGTACTCGTCCGGCTTCAGGACCGCGGACGGCCGCACCGGGAAGGTCGGCTTCTCCGCGTGGAAGCGGAAGTCATCGAAGTTGACGTGCCCCCAGCCGCCGGAGTGCCGGTCCACGATGCGGATGGTGAGTTCGAACCCCTTGAATCGGGTCAGGTCCACGGCGACCCGTTGCATCTTCTCGTCGTCCAGACCGCTGGCCCGGAAGATGACCTCACCGCCTCCAGGCAGGACCAACTCGACGCGGGTTTCTTCTGACTTGCCGCCGCCGATCAGAAAGCTGGCCCACGGGTGCGTGATCTTGAACGGTGCGGATGTGAGCATCCCCTGCGGCTTGTCGCCGTGCTTCTCGTAACTGCCGATCCAGAACTGCCCCTGGTGCTGCGACTTCATGTCGCCGCGGCGGGCCGCGACGGTGTCCCCCTTGATCGGCTGGTCGCGGAAGGCGTCGCCCTCGGCGGTCCAGTCCTTGAGGCTGCCGGCCTCGAAGTCCAGGTTGAGCGGCTTTCTGTCGGCGCCGACCGGCAGCACGCCGGCGGGCGGGGTCTGGGCCGGGGCGACCAGGGCCAGGGAGAGGAGCAACGAGGTCATCGGCTGACTTCCGCGTGTGGGTGGCGGCCGGGTGAGTGGTTTTCAGAGATACCCGAAGAAAAGGCGCGGGGCAAGCGATGGGACGGAAACACCGCCGCCCGGGTGTGACCCCGGGCGGTGGCGGGCAAGCTTCGGGTTCGGGTCGGCGTCGCAGGCTAAGCCGCGGGGTCTTGGAAACCCACGCGGCCGGGATGGACGGACTGTCGCCGGCCAGTCCTTCGGTAACCTGGCAACCATCGGTCCGCGGGTGGGGGGCACCGGACCGAAGGCCCATGGCTTTGCGCCCCCGTCTTTCGGCCGGGTTTGCCTTTTCGCGTTTCAGTTCGTCCGCGGCGTTGCCGCCGTGGAGATCGCGAACCCAGGGGCTTGCCTCGACCCTGCCGCAAAAACCAGCAGGACCGTTGGGAGTGAATTTACCGTCTGCCTCGGCGGACCGCCAGGGTCAATCTTGCGGATTGTGCCGGTCCGATGGGCGGCACGGCGGTTGCAGGATGTGGCACCTGGAGGTGCCGCCTGTGCCGACCGCTGTGCTGTCGATCCGCCGAACTACCCGCGTCACCGCGGAGTTGCGTTACGCGAACGACTCAACCTCTGGCATCCTGCGGATCGAGGTGCGGGATGCATTTCGCTACCTCGATGCCCCGGGGGTACTGAGGTTCCTGGGCAGGACCGCCGCGGCGGGGGAGGGGGCGAGTGCCTGACGCTGTGAAACCGGGCGTGACCGACCGGACCGCGTTCTGGCTGGGGTTCCGCGCGGCCGCTGTTGTGGCGTTCGCCGTGGCGGCCGCCGTCCTCCTCCGACACCAGTCGCTCAAGACACCGCTCGTCCACGGCGACGCCTGGGAGTACTGGTATCAGACGGAGTCGTTCCGTCGGCACGGTACCCCGGAATTGCGGCCGGAGGTCCAGAAGGCGGTCGGCGACGAGGCCAGTCGGTGGGGACTGAGCTCCGACCCGCAGCCGCCTTATGCCTATGCCGTGACCCCGACCGGGCGGTGGTACGGTGTCCACTTCTGGGCTTACGCGCTCTCCGTCGTCCCGGCGGCCGAGTACCTGCACCTGACCGGCGGGACGGTGCTGATCGCGCCGGGGTTGGCGAACGCCGGGTGGTTCGTGCTGGCCATCGGGTTCGTCCTGTTCGGGTCGGCCGCGCCGCCCGGACAGCGCCTGGCCCTGGCCGGGCTGGCGGCCGTCGGGCCGGTCCTCTGGTATCTGTCGTGGCCCGGCGCGGAGGTGTTCAGTTGGGCGCTGGCCCTGGTTTCGGTCGCCGCATATCGGGACCGACGGTATGGGCTGGCGGGGCTGGCGGCCGGGCTGGCATCGACCCAGAACCCGCCGGTGGCGTTCCTCGGGGCGGCGGCGGTGCTGGCGGCCGCGTGGGAGCGGGACTGGCGGTCCACAGTCGTCGCCTTTGCCGGCAGCGCGGTCTCGCTCGTGCCGTTCGCGTTCTATCTGTACCACTTCGGCAAGCCGAACCTGATCGCGGCCGAGTTCGCGACGGCGAATTCCATCTCCTGGGCCCGGACCTGGGGGCTGGCGACTGACCTGAACCAGGGGCTGTTCCCGTACGCACCGCTGCTGGTCGTCGGGGCGGTGGCGGGTGCCGTGCGGCTGGCGGTGTTGGGCCGCGTCCGGGGGTTACTGCTGGTGGGCGCCGGGCTCGCGATGGTGGTCGGGGTGCAGGTCGCACACAACTGGAACTCGGACGGCGTCGGGGTCCAGCGCTACCTGGTGTGGATGATCCCGGTCGCCGCCGGGGTTGCGGTTGAGGGGCTCGGCGGCCGTCGCGCCGTCGCGTTCGCAGCGGTGGCGGTCGTCACCCATGCGGTCGTCCTGTACGGCATCGACCGGACTCAGGTGATCCGGCACGGCTACCTGACGCACACGGCGATTGCCGAGTGGGCACTGACGCATCACCCGCAACTGTACGCGGTCGAGCCGGAGGTGTTCGTGGAGCGGCAGCGGCACAAGGACGACTGGCCGCACACCCCGTCGGAGTTGCCGATAGGGTTCGCGACCCCGGATGGGGAGGTGAAGAAGCTGCTTCTGGACGCGGAGAGCGTCGAGCGGATCGGGCAGCGGTACGAGGTAGATCCCGAGTACTTGTCGGTGCTGCGGGAGCGGGCGGCTGGCGAGTCGGGGTTGTTCTACGCGCACCCGCCGGCCGGCGCGGTCCGGGCCCGTTCACCCGCCGCTGTGGCCGGACCGGTCGGTACGAAGGCTGAGGAGCGGTAGCCGAACGCGGCTCTCCTGAATCGAGGTGCGGTTTAAGGCGATGGTCACATCGCCGGTGT
This sequence comes from Fimbriiglobus sp., assembly GCA_035539575.1. Taxonomy (GTDB): domain Bacteria; phylum Planctomycetota; class Planctomycetia; order Gemmatales; family Gemmataceae; genus DASSAT01. Next base: position 3,209 of record DATLIF010000553.1, read on the forward strand.
CCGAGGATCGGTTGCTTTGTTGAACCCCTGACGAGCGAAGGAGCGGGTCGTGTCTCAGTTTGGGTACGGTCCCGACTCGGAGAGTGGCGTGCATGCGGAAGCTCTGGATGATCGCTACGGGGTGCTCAAGAGCCGCACCCCCTTCGACCCGGCCAGGGGGAAAAATCACTCACTTGACACCACATCATCTGGTTCGGCATGCCTTTGGTTAGGCGGGACCAGCCCCGCGGTGCCGTCCACCGCCCCGCCCGGCTCCACCCTGTCAGGCCTGTACCTGTCGCATGGGATTCGCTCGGGAAGTCTGCTCCCCGAGCTGTTGGGCGAGCCCGATGAGAATTCCTTCGGGACCGCGGATGTAGCAGAGCCGATACGTGTCCTGGTACTGGACCACTTCGCCGACGAGTTTCGCGCCACGTTTGCCGAGCCGGGCGAGCGTATCGTCGATGTCCTCCACGGTGAACATGACGCGCAGGTAACCGAGAGCGTTCACCAGGGCGTTGCGGTGATCGGCGACTACCGGCGGCGCGAGGAACCGCGACAACTCGAGCCGGCTGTGACCGTCCGGCGTACGCATCATGGCAATCTCGACGCGCATGTCGCGCAATCCAGTGACGCCATCTGCCCAGGCTCCTTCGATGGGGGCGCGCCCCTCGAGTTCGAGGCCAAGTTCGGTGAAGAACTCGATGGCGGCGTCGATGTCTTCTACCACGATGCCGACGTTGTCCATCCGCTTGACGGTCATCAGGCCTCCTTGTCGTCCAACCAGTGATCGAGTTGCGCCGCCGATCGATGGCAACCGGCTCTCCGCTCGTCGAACGACCCCGCTCAGCAGCGGCGGCCGCACCGAGGACCATTGATGTCGAGAGGAACCAGGATCGCGGCCGCCGTCTGCTGCAGCGATTGGTTCGGCCAGAGCCCGGCCTACTTGTTCAGCTTCAGCTTGACGTACTCGCCGACCAGGATCGCCGCCGGGTACAGGACGTCCTCCTCCGTCTTCGCGTGCTCTGTCAACTTGTCGGCGAACTGCTGGGCCTGCGGCTTGTTCTCCTGCTTCCCGGCCTCGGCCAGGGCCTGTAAGGTGCCGACGATCGCCTCGTGCTCCTTCAGCATCGTGGGCATGTCCTTTTTCAGCTTGTCGGTCAATTCCACCACCTTCGCCATCTCCGGCCGCACCCCGCCCTCGGCGAGCGGCCGGAGCAACCCGAGCGGGGGCATGGCAAGCTCCTCCTCCTTGACGAAGTGTGGGTGCAGGACCTTCGCCACGGCCTGGGCGGCTTCTCCCGTCTTGCCGCCCGCCTTCGTGAGGCGGACGAGTTCCTCGTGAAGTTCTTCGTGCTCCGCCTTCAGGGACGCGGGAATCTTGATCTCCATCTGTTTCCCCCGATCGGGCTTCGGTTGCCCGGGCTCACCCGCCCAAGCGGCTGAATCGGGCAGGGCCGTGAGGCCGGCCGTGCCCGCAAGTGCTTTGAGGGCATTCCGACGGTCGAGATGTTCCATGTGTGACCCTCCCGCTCTGGTGGCCGAACGAATCCATGCATACCGTGGGCCGGTTACCGTGAGGTGTAGCCCGCCCGTCCCTCGGAGGCATGCGATGAGCAGCACCATCTTGGCCGTCGATCTCGGCAAGTTCAACAGCGTGTTCTGCTGGTACGAGCCGGA
>DATLIF010000554.1:0-4381 GCA_035539575.1 Fimbriiglobus sp.
GGTCGCCCACGGGGACGAGCGGGTCGGGTCACCTGGCAACGCAGACCGGTAGTGCGGTCGCGCCGAGGAGCGCACCCGTGCAACGCTTCAAGCGGTTGGCGGTCGGGCTGACCCGTACCGCCACCGACCCCGGACTGATCCGGTACGCCGCGATGGTGGCCCGGCTCGGGACGGCCGAGCAGGTTCGGTTCGTCCACGTTCTCCCGACGGGCTCCGCGCCGAGCCCGGTCGCGGTCCGCGAGGACCTGAGGGCGACCGTCCGCGACCACTTCGCCGGCGTGCCGGGCTCGGTCGAGACGACCTTCGACGTCCTGTCCGGCCCGCTGTTCGACCGACTGCTGGCGGACACGGCCGAGGAGCAGACCGACCTGCTCTTACTCGGCCACCGCCGCGACCACCCCGGCCGGTGGGCCCTGGCCCGCCGGATGGCGATGAAGGCGGCCGCCTCGATCTGGATGGTGCCGGAGGGCTCGCCGGACACGCTCGGCCGCATCCTCGTCCCAGTGGACTTCTCCGACCCCACCGCCGACAGCCTTCGGGTCGCCGTGGCGGCAGCCGCGCGGGCCGGTCACACCGAGTGCCTGGCCCTGCACGTCTACTTCAACGAGGCGACCGCCACCTACGAGGGGTACGACCAGGTGCTCCGAGGCCAGGAGGCCGCGGCGTTCGAGAAGTTCATCGCCCCGATCGATACTCTTGGCGTGCGAGTGGTGCCGGTGTTCGAGGAGGGGGCGAACGTCGCGCACGTCATCAATCGGGTCGCCGAGAAAAACGGCTGCGACCTGGTGGTGATGGCCAGCCGCGGCCGGAGCCGGTCGGCGGCGATCCTGCTCGGCAGCGTCGCCGAGGAGACGATTCGTGAGACCCAGGTTCCATTATTGGTTGTCAAGCACTTTGGTGCCCGGATGGGCTTCCTCGACGCACTGTTCGAGAAGGGTTACCTTCAGAGAAGCCCGCGGTTCGACTAGGCCGCACTTCAGCTTCAATGTTGTGCAATGGATGCGACCTTTTTGGGCATTTGCAGGAGTTGGCAAGTCAACGTTACGGGCTCTGTTGTGTCGTAAATTATTGCCCTCTAATACTATGAGCCAAAATATCCGATTGATTTCGGGGTTGGCATATGAAGTGTATTAGGGAAGTTGGCGAGAGCCAAAACCGGTTTGCTGACCGAGGGAGAGGCGGTCAGCAAGCCGGTTCTTTTTTCGTCGGCCGGCCCGGTCTGAGGTCGGTAAGCTACCCGGCAGTGTCCCATCCTCCGGCCGGGGGTTCCCATGATTCGCTGGCTCTGGGCGTGCGCGACCTTGGTCGCCGCCGGCCCCGCCGTCGCCGCCGAGCGGCCCAACGTCCTGTTCATCGCGGTGGACGATCTGCGGCCCGCGCTGGGCTGTGCCGGCGATCCGCACGCGAAGACACCGAACATCGACCGGCTCGCGGCCCGCGGTACGGTCTTTAACCGTGCCTATGTCCAGCAGGCGGTGTGCAGCCCGTCGCGCAGTTCCGTGCTGACCGGCCGCCGGCCGGACACCACCAGGGTCTACGACCTTGTCACCCACTTCCGCGACCACATCCCCGACGCGGTGACGCTGCCGCAGCACTTCAAGGCCAACAGCTACGTCAGTCGCGGCGTCGGGAAGATTTACCACCCGGGGTACAACGACGAGCCGAGTTGGTCGGCGCCGTGGGAGGGCGCGAAGGCCCGCAACTTCGGCCCCGACGGGCAGAAGCTGATGGCGAAGCTCCGGGCCGAGGCGAAAGAGAAGGGGGCAGACGTTGGACGGGTCCGCGGGCTGCCGGTCGAGTCGCCGGACGTGGCCGACGACTACCTGAACGACGGCGCGGTTGCCGGCCGCGGTTGCGAGCTACTTCGCGAGCTGAAGGGCAAGCCGTTCTTCCTGGCGGTCGGGTTCGCCAAGCCGCACCTGCCGTTCGTGGCCCCTAAGAAGTATTTCGACCTGTACGACCCGGCGAAGCTGCCGGTGTCGGACGACAGCGACCCGCCGAAGGGCGCCCCGAAGTTCGCCCCGCAGTTCGGTGGCGAACTGCGGGCGTACCACGAGGTGCCGAAGTCCGGGCCGATCCCGCCGGACCTCGCCCGGCGGCTGGTCCACGGCTACTACGCTGCGGCCAGCTACATGGACGCCCAGGTCGGCCGGGTGCTCGACGAACTCGACAGGCAAGGACTCACCGAGAACACAATCATCGTCCTCTGGGGCGACCACGGCTGGCACCTGGGCGATCACGGCATGTGGTGCAAGCACACCAACTACGAGACGGCGACCCGCGCCGCGCTGGTGATGGCGAAGCCCGGCCAGAAGGCGACCGGCAAGAAGACCGACGCCCTGGTCGAGTTCGTGGACATCTACCCAACTCTCGTCGAGGCGTGCGGTCTGAAATTACCGGACGGTCTGGAGGGGCATAGCTTTGCGCCGCTGCTGGACGACCCGGCCCGGCCGTGGAAGCCGGCGGCGCTGAGCCAGTACCCCCGCGGCGGCAAGGACACGGGACCGCTGATGGGGTACGCGATCCGCACCGACCGCCATCGGCTGGTCGAGTGGCGCGAGCGCCAGTCCGGTAAGCCGGTCGCGTATGAGCTTTACGACCACACGACCGATCCGGGTGAGGGCGTGAACGTCGCGGACCAGAATCCGGAGGTTGTGGAGAGGCTGAAGAAGCAGTTGGCGCTGGGGTGGAAAGGAAATGCGCCGCCACGATAGCGCAGTAGCCCCACAAGCCCACCCGTGGCCACGGGTGGGCTTGCTGCCTCTTGACCCGACCCGATACCATTCTGTGTTCCGATCTTGCCCTGCAACCCGACGGTGCCCATGCCGCCGATGACGAAGGCCCCCCCGCCCGCCGCGGCCCCGACGTTCGACCCGACCAACCCGTTCATCGTCCAGTCGGACCGGTCGGTGCTGGTCGAGGTCGATAACCCGAAGTACGCCGAGGCCCGGGACGCGCTGGCCCCGTTCGCGGAGCTGGAAAAAAGCCCGGAACACATCCACACGTACCGCATCTCGAACCTGTCGCTGTGGAACGCCGCCGCCGCGGGGTTCACCGCCGAGCAGATGGTGGACGTGCTGCGGCAGTACACCAAGTTCCCGATCCCGAACAACCTCCCGGCCGACGTCGCCGAGACGGTCAGCCGCTACGGCCGGCTCAAACTGGAGCGCGCCGGCGACCAGATGAAGCTGGTCTGCGCCGACAAGCCTTTGCTGGAGGAGGTCGCCCGGCAGAAGAAGCTCAAGGAGTACCTCGGCGAAAAGCTCGACGAGCGGAGCTTCGCCGTGGACCCGGCCCACCGCGGCGTCCTCAAGCAGGCGCTCATCGCCATCGGCTACCCCGCGGAGGACCTGGCCGGGTACACCGCCGGGGCGGACCTGCCGACGACGCTGCGCGAGGTGGCGACGACCGGGCTGCCCTTCACCGTCCGCGACTACCAACGCGAGGCGGCCGACGTCTTCCACGCCGGCGGGGACGTCCGCGGCGGGTCCGGCGTGATTGTACTGCCGTGCGGGGCCGGCAAGACCATCGTCGGCATCGCCGCGATGGCGCTGCTCCAGAAGTCCACGCTCGTGCTGACGACCAGCATCACCGCGGTCAAGCAGTGGAAGCGCGAGATCATTGACAAGACGAACCTCACCGAGAACGAGGTCAAGGAATACACCGGCGAGACCAAGGAGATCGGCCCGGTGACGGTCGCGACGTACCAGATCCTCACCTACCGGCCGGACAAGACGGAAGACTTCCCGCACTTCGGCCTGTTCGACCAGCGGGACTGGGGCCTGATCGTCTACGACGAGGTCCACCTGCTGCCCGCGCCGGTCTTCCGGGTGACGGCCCACATCCAGGCCCGCCGGCGGCTCGGGCTGACGGCGACCCTCATCCGCGAGGACGGCCGCGAGGGGGACGTGTTCAGCCTGATCGGGCCGAAGAAGTACGACGTGCCCTGGCGCGAGTTGGAGGGTCGGGGCTGGATCGCGTCCGCGACGTGTACGGAGATCCGCACGGCGTTGCCGGACGACAAGACTCGCATGGAATACGCGGTGGCCGACCACCGGGCGAAGTACCGAATCGCCAGCGAGAACCCGGCCAAGGACGACGTGGTCGCGGAACTGTTGGACCGCTACCGCGACCAGCGGGTGCTGGTGATCGGCCAGTACCTCAGCCAGTTGCGAAACCTGGCCGAACGGTTCGAGTTGCCGCTCATCACCGGGGCGACCAGCAGCGGCGAGCGCGAGGACCTGTACGGCAAGTTCCGCACCGGCGAGGTCCGGCACCTGATCCTGTCGAAGGTGGGCAACTTCGCCATCGACCTGCCGGACGCGAACGTGCTCATTCAGGTGTCCGGCACCTTCGGCAGCCGCCAGGAGGAGGCGCAGCG
>DATLIF010000555.1:0-5224 GCA_035539575.1 Fimbriiglobus sp.
CCCGTGGCAACGGGTGGGCACCAGCACGCGCGAAAGCCCCGCTCCACCCGCCCGGTATCCCCACTGAAGCTTCCGCGCCCGCGGAGCGTCTTTACAATAACGAGATTGCCCGCCGGGCCTGCCGGCCCTCACCAAGGACTCATTCGATGCGAACGCTGTTGGCCGCCCTCCTCCTGTCCAGTCTCATGGCCTGTTCCCGCGCCGACGACAAGAAGGACGCCCCGGCCAGGGAGCCGGAGAAGCCGGCCCTGGGCGTCGGCGACCCGGCCCCGGCCCTGAAGGCCGGCAAGTGGCTCAACGGCCCGGAGGTCAAGGGGTTCGAGGCCGACAAGGTCTACGTCGTGGACTTCTGGGCCATCTGGTGCGGGCCGTGCATCCAGTTGATGCCGCACCTGTCCGAACTCCGGGAGGAGTACAAGGACCAGGGGCTGGTCGTGGTCGCCGCCACCACCACCGACCAGCGCAACCCGCTGACCGCCGTCCAGTCGTTCGTCGAGAAGCGCGGGCCGAAGCTCGGCTTCCCGTTCGCCGTTGCCGAGACCAACGACCTGGACAAGGCGTACATGGAGGCCGCGAAGCGCGACACCCTGCCGAGCACCTTCGTCATCGACAAGGCGGGCAAGATCGCGTTCATCGGCCACCCGATGCAGCTCGACGATGTGATCCCGAAGGTGCTCGACGGCACCTGGAAGGGCAAGGCCGACGCCGAGGCCGTCCTCAAGCTGACCGACGACCTGGAGGCGGCGTTCGCCAAGTCCGATAAGGACCCGGCCGGGGCGCTGGCCGACCTGGCGGCGATCGAGACGAAGTTCCCGCACAAGCAGAAGCAGCCCACCTTCCAGGTGACCAAGGTGGTGCTGATGGCGCAGGCCAAGAAGTTCGACGAGGCCAGGGCGCTGACCGAGGCGATGCTGCCGAAGCTGGCCGAGAAGAAGAACACGACGCTGTTGAACAACCTGCGGGCGGTGTGGGCGGACAAGGACCTGAACCCGGAGAAGAAGCACGTCGCCCTGGCGGTGCAGGCGGCCGAGGCGGTGCTGAAGGTGGAGGGGGAGAAGCACCCGATGGCGCTGCTCGGCGCCGCCGACGCGCACCACGCGGCCGGCGACAAGGCGAAGGCGGTCGAGTTCGCCGAGAAGTCGCTCAAGCTCGCCGAAAACGACGACCAGAAGAAGTTCATCCAGCAGCAACTGGAGAAGTACAAGAAGTGATCCGCAGATTGCACAGATTAGAAGACAGATAAGAACAGAAGACAGGGTGAAGAGGTCTGAACTCTTCTTCACCCTGTCTTCTGTCCTTATCTGCGGAATCTGTGTAATCTGCGGATCGATTCCGACTGCGGGCCAGGACCCACGGCCGAGGTGGCGAGCGGGGCGCTGTTGGTGGTAAAATTCGCTACCCCTTGTGCCCGGAGACGTACCGATGGCGACCGCGGCAACCGGACTGACGACGGAGGAGTTGCTCGCGCTGCCGGAGAACGGCACCGACCGCTGGCTGATCCGCGGCGAACTCAGGGAGCGGCCCATGCCCACCCGCAACCGGTTCCACAGTCGGACGATGACCCTGGTCGCGACCGAACTGGAGTTATGGCTCCGTCAGCGGCCGGAGCCGCGCGGCCAGGTGCTGACCGGGGACGCCGGCGTGCGGCTGCGCACCGACCCGGACACCACCGTCGGGGTGGACGTGGCGTACGTCACCGCGGACGTGCTGGCCGCCCAGACCCGGGACTCGACCATCGTCACCGGGGTGCCGCTCCTGGCGGTGGAGATCCTCTCGCCCAACGACGTGTTGGAGGACGTGAACGAGAAGATCGACGCGTACCTGGGCGCCGGGGCGCGGCAGGTGTGGGTGCTGGACCCGCACCGGCGGACGGCGACGGTGTACCGCCCCGGGGTCGAGCCGGAGTTGTTCAACGCCCGTCAGGAGTTGGACGGCGGGGCGGACCTGCCGGGGTTCCGGGTGGCCGTCGCGAGCCTGTTCGGCTGACCCCGCCGCGGCCGCCGACCAGCGGTCTAGTGATCCGTTGCAGCCGATGAGTAGGGTGGGTCAAGCGAGTCCTCGAGCGCCGACCCACCGGGCGATCCCAGACGGTGGGTCGGCGCCCGCAAAGCCGGGCTTGACCCACCCTACACATCTCGGTTGGTGACGGCGTTAGTTCCGAGCCTTGATGGCCGCCTGGGCGTCAGCGATCACCTTCGCCCGGGCGTCGCGCTCCTTCCGGGAGACGCGGGTCGTTGCCAACCGGTTGGTCAGGTTTTGCAACTCGACCTGTAAGTTCCGGTCGTTCTCGGCCGTGGTCGGACCGATCTGGGCGACCGCCACCGCCGCCGCATACTGCGCGACCACGTTCCGAGACTTGAACATCCTGAGTATCTCCGGCGCATGGCGGTCACCGGAGGCCGCCACGCACGTCCCGATCTCCCGCCAGAACTCCTGGTCCAGGAACGTCGAGTTGGTAGCAAACCTCGGCAACTGTTCGTGCTCGGAGAGCACGAACAACTGGAGGCCCGAGAGCACGGTGTCCAGCGCTGTCTTGTCGGCCGGCCCACCGGTGCGCCGGATCTCCCGCAGAGCCTGACTCCCCTCGCCGTTGAGCGCCTCCAGGAGCGCCGCGCGGTCCTTCATGAAGCCGTCCGCTTCCGCATCGTACTTCGTGGTCAGCTGGCGCAAGGCTTCCTCCAGTTTCTGCTGCTGTCGGGTCAACTCCCGCGTCCGCACCTGGTTGAACCGGAGATTCGGGTCCAAGAGGGCGGCGTTGACCTGGGCCAGCTGGGCCTCGACGGCGACTCCTTGTTTGAAGGCCGCCGCCGCCCGGTCGTAGGACGCCTTCACCTTGGCGTCGTCCCTGAGATAGCCTGGGGCGGCCCGGGCCAGAGCCAGAGCCCCCGCCGGGTCGAGCCCCGGCTCCGGAACCTTCGGCGCGGACTTCTCCGGTGGCTTTGGGAAGCCGTCGTCGGGGTCGGGATCTTTCGGCTTCGGGGGTCGGGGGAGCTCCTCCTCTTCCTTCTCCCGGTGGCCGGGCGGCGTGACCGGCAGCTCCGGCGGGGGCGACTCCTTCGGCGTGGTCGGCAGCGGCGGCACCGCCGGCGAAATCGTCTCGGGCTTTGGCCGGGGCGGGGCCGCCGGCGTGGCCGCCTGGGTCGGCACGGTCTGGGTCTTAGCCGCGGCCAGCTCGCGGCTCGCCTTGAACGACCGGGCGAGCAGGAAGGCCCCGGCGATGAGGACGAGGGCCAGGGCCACCGGCCCGATAATGAAGGCAGCCACCTTCAGCACGTCGCGGGTGGCAACGTGCTCTGGGGACGCGGCGGCGACCTTGAGCCGCTTCGCCGGCCGGACGGTGGTCTCGTCCGAGGCGGTGACGAACACGGCCCGGCAGCCGCCACAGCGGACATTCCGGTTAATCATCTCGAGCGGGACGTCGATCTTGCGTCCGCATGTCGGGCACTTGGCGATGGGTATGGGCGACTTCTTGTGTGAGCAATCCTCGGCCTCGTTCGCGATTCACCCCAGCATGACCATTCGATCGGCACATGCAAGTCCGTGGTGGGAAAAACATCGCCTGATTCGATCGGTCAAACCAAGTGTGACCGTCTACTAGTCCCCGCTCGCCGTATGTACCGTGGATCCGGTTTCGGAGAACCCGTAGCGCCCCGCTTCCGCTCGTCAATGCTGCTCCCGCCCGAAAAATCCCCCGTGCCCGGTTTGACACCGCAAATCCCGAATGCACTTCACTAGTGTACACAAGTTCACAACAGCCCGGCCACCCGGCCGGGCGACGTGGCCCGTACCGCACGTGTCCCATGTCCGCCACCCACTACCAGCCCGACCCGCTGCTCGCCCGGCTCGCCGACCTGCGCGCCCGCGGGGCGTCGTGGGAAGCCGTCGCCAGGGAACTCGCCACCTCCGAGGACGACCTCCGCGCCGCCATCGACGCCGACTACCCGCACTACCGCCAGGTGTACGACCGCGCCCGTGTGGAGGTGCTCGACGAGGCCGAGGCTGAGGTCCTCCACTTCGCCCGCAAGGACTTCCGCGCCAGCGACGACAAACTCCGCCAGCGCGCCTACGACATCGCCGGCCGGACCGTCACCGCCACCCGCGCCGCCGACCGCCGACGACCGGCCGCCCCGCCCGACCCCTGGCCGCTCGCCTTCCTCGCGGAGAAGTCCGATGACGAACTCAAAGCCATCGCCCGACTCGCCGACACCGACGTCCTCCCCGATCACCCCGCAGACGATGACGCAGATCCGAACGGCGATCCGCCGGGGGATCGCGATGACGACGGTCCGCCTGGCAGCGGAGGCGGAAGGGATCGTCCACGCGGCCCGGTCGGACCCGGACCTGTTCCTGCGACTGTGCCTGACCGACCCGACCGGCCGGCCGATCGCCCAGGCGCCGGTCCACCAGGACCTCCAGGCGTTCCTGACGGCGCACCGGACGGCACTGGTGGAGGTGCCCCGCGACCACGGCAAGACGACCCAGGCGTGCGGACGGATCGTCTGGGAGCTGGGGCGCAACCCGGCCCTGCGAGTCCGGCTGGTCTGCGCGACCGACGCCCTGGCGGCGGAGCGGACCCGGTTCCTCCGCGCTCTGATCGAGACCAGCCCGGCGATCCGGGCGGTCTTCCCGCACCTGACGCCGGCCCGGCCGTGGACGGCGCATGCCTTCACGGTCGCCCGACCAGCCGAGACGGTCGGGCCGAGCGTCGCGGCCTTCGGGGTCGGGACCGGATCGACCGGGGCGCGGGCGGACCTCCTCGTCTGCGACGACGTGGTGGACGTCCGCGCCCTGCGGAGCAAGGCCGACCGCGACCGGGTGGCGGACTACTTCACCAACAACCTGATGAACCTGCTCGAACCGGACGGCCGGTTCTGGGGACTCTGTACGCCGTGGCACCCGGACGACCTCAACGCCCGACTGAAGGCGAACCCGGCGTTCGCGCTGTTCCGCCGGGCGGTCGGGCCGGACCTGGACCCGGTGTGGCCGGAGAAGTGGCCAACCGAGCAGCTGGCGGAGCGCCAGGCGGAGATCGGGGCGGCGTCGTTCTCCCGCGGCTACCGGCTGCTGCCGATCGCCGAGAGCGAGGTCGCGGTCCGGCCCGAGTGGGTGCAGTTCTGGACGGACGAGCGGCCGCGGACGGCGTTCGAGCGGGTGGTCCTGGCGGTGGACCCGGCGGTGAGCGTGAAGGCGACGGCCGACCGCCTCCAGGCACCGCACCTCGTTC
>DATLIF010000556.1:0-7440 GCA_035539575.1 Fimbriiglobus sp.
ACCCGGTGGCGCAGCGCTGGAAAAAAGACCTTGCGGACGTCTTCGAAGCTGACGTTGAAGCGGCCGTCCAGGAGCGCCCGCACCTTGCCGGCCAGGATCAGCGCCTGCGCGCCGCGGGGGCTGGCACCGCAGCGCAGGTAACGGTTGGCGTCGGCCGTGGCGAACTCCCCCTGCGGGTGGGTGGAGAGCAACAGCCGGATCGCGTAGTCCTGCACCGGGGCGGCCACCAGCACCTCGCGGACGAGCGCCTGCCACTGCGTGATCTCGGAGGCGTCCATCACCTGGCCGGCGAGCGGGTTCTCGTTGCGGGTCGTCCGGTCGAGGATCCGGTTCAGCTCGTCCCGCGTCGTGAACGGCACCAGCAGCTTGAACAGGAACCGGTCGAGCTGCGCCTCGGGCAGCGGGTAGGTGCCCTCCTGCTCGATCGGGTTCTGCGTCGCCAGGACCAGGAACGGCTCCTCCAACCGGTGGACGGTGCCGCCGACGGTGACGCTGTGCTCCTGCATCGCCTCCAGCAGCGCCGACTGCGTCTTCGGGGTGGCGCGGTTGATCTCGTCGGCCAGCACGATCTGCGCGAACAGCGGGCCGGACTGGAAGCGGAAGTCGCGGCGGCCGTCCGGGGCCTCGGAGATGATGTTCGTGCCGATGATGTCCGACGGCATCAGGTCCGGGGTGAACTGGATGCGGGCGAACTTCAGATCGAGTGCCTGCGCCAGGGTGCGGACCAGAAGCGTCTTGCCGAGACCGGGGACGCCCTCGAGCAGGGCGTGGCCGCCGACGAACAGGCACGTCAGCACCCCGCGGACGATGTCCGGCTGGCCGACGATCACCTTTCCGATCTCGGCTTCGAGGGCGGCGAACCGCTGGCGGAACTGGGCGGCCCGCTCGGGCATCGGAGCAGTGGGAGGTGTCATGGCGAGAAGTGTATCCGCCCCCGCTCCGGGAGTCGAGCGCCGGGTGGGGTGGCCGGCGTCTCGGGGAGGAGACGCCGGCCGCCGCGCGGTCATTTCAGGTCGATGTCCACCGGCTTTCCGGACTGGACGTCGGCCGTCGCGCCGGACTGGGCGGGGTCGGCGAACTTGTCCGGCAAGGGGAACCAGTTCCGGGCCACCTCCGGGCTGACGGGGGTCTCGTTCTCCGGCGGCTTGTCCCCGGCGTCCCGGCCGATCGCCGGCCCCTTCTTGGGCAGAGTCGCGCCCGGCGGCGGCGGGCTGGAGACCGCAACCTTGGCAGCCCCCGGCTTCACCCCGGTGACCCGGAAGCTGCCGTCCGGCTGGATCGGCCCGGACTTCGGGACGCCGTCCGGGCCGATCAGAACGACCGTTCCGAACACCACCGGCTTTCCCTGATACGTGACCTTTCCGGAAACGTCCGCGGTCCCGCCACCGCAGCCCGCGGCGGCGAGAACCAACGCGGCGAGGACCGGCGTTGCAGTGAGCCGGGTCATTCGGAGATCACCTCGCCGTTCGCCCGGGTGGACATCGGGACGATCACGTTGACACCGGCGGCGTACTGGAAGAACCGAACCGACCCGTCGCCCAGCCCGAAGTTCGCACCGCCTGAGTGAAACGACCACATGTGGTAACCGTCGCACCGGCTCGGCGGGTTCCGCGGCGGCTGGAAGTAGGCGGGGAACGGGCACGCCACCCCGGCCTCGTCAGTCGTGCCGATCGACATCGTGTCCGGCGGGGCGTACTTGGCCCACATCAGGCTGTCCAGGTCCGGCAGGCCCGTGGTCCAGCCCCAGTTCAGTGCCGGTACCGGCGGCCGCTCGGCGAACGCGATCGTGTTGCTCGTTCCGTCCGAGATCGACGTCATCTTGACCTTGTTCGTACTCGGGTACACGCCGATCAACCCGAGGTCGCCGACCGTGTTCCACTCGTGGCGCTGCCGGCCGACCACCCCCATGTAGTTGGTCATCGCGTTCTGGACGCCACTGCTGGAGGTGTGGACCTGAGGATAGGGGACGCTCGGACAGTAGTACGTAGGGATGACCCGGGGGCGGATCTGGGTCTGAAACTCTACGCGGTTGGTGAACGGCAGCTTATAGACGTTGTCCTGCTCGATGTACGGTAGGAGTTCGAACGTCCAGTTGGTCGAGTACCTGCGGTGGTCGGTCGCCAGCAGACTGTTCGGGTAGTAACCCGGGAACCTCTCGTTGACGTCGTGGTAGCTGTGCAGGGCCAGTGCGAGTTGCTTGAGATTATTACTGCACTTGGCGCGAGCGGCGGCCTCGCGGACCTTCTGCACGGCCGGCAGCAACAACCCGATCAGGATCGCAATAATCGCGATCACCACCAACAACTCGATCAACGTAAAACCAGACCGGCGGTAACGTGGCGAGGCCACCACAACTCACCTCCACTTCGTGGATGTGGGGAACGAGCCCCTCGAAGGGGCAGTCAAGAGAGGATTCAAGTGCTGACTATTACAGGTTACAAACCGGTGATGTGCGGGCAATTGAATGTGTGGTTTTTGTGAAGTATGAGAACCGCTCGGCCGTCACCGCCCGCACTGCTTAGCGGCTGTCGTCGGGCGTTTCCCCTTCGCCGCGTTGCTGTTGCTGTCGGCGGGCTCGCTCCTTCGCCTTGCGCAGCTTGCTGAACGTGTCCTCTTCCTCCTCCGCCGCCGGCTCGTCTGCCCGCCGTGCGGCCGGGGGCGGAGACTGGCTTCCGGGGACCGCCGAGACGTACTCGTCGGCCCCGGCTGGTGCAGGGTCGCTGGGCGTGCCGGACGGCTCGAACCGGCGCGTCGCCCGGCCCCGGTCGATCACCTCGCCGACTTCCGCTTTCCGACGGAGCAGCCGGCCCAGGCCGGCGGATTCCTCGGCTGCCACTTCCTGATGGCGGAGGTTCGCCCACACCTTCCGCGAGGCAGAGCGGACCTCGGCCCACTCGATCGCGATCCGACGAGTGGCCACGTCCAGCAGTAGCAACAGCCCGGCCGCAAAGACCAGCCAGTACCAGAACGGCAGCAGCGCCCGCACGGTCGCCGGCGCCTCGCGAAACAACTCTCCGGAAGCGAGCAGCTTTTGCAGGTCCTCGTCCGCCTCGGTGTGGAACCGGCCTCCGGTCACCTCGGTGAGTCGTCGCAACAGTGGCGTGTTACTCTCCAGGTCGGCGAACTCGGGGGAGTACGGCACCGTCACGCCGGCCCGCGCGGCGTCGAAGGTCTTCATCCGCGCGGTGCCGTCCTTCTCCAGGATCACGTTGCCGTCCGGGCCGCGCTCCGGCTCCAGCGCCTGCACGTTGACGAAGTACGACCCGGCCTCGTCCGCCGGGAACTCGGCCTCGTAGATGCCGCCGCCCTTCGCCCGGAACTCGACCTGGGGCGGCTTGTCGCCCGGGGCCAGCGCGCCCGGAGGCGTCACCGCCCCGCGCAGGTCCAGACCGCCGACCGGCCGGTCCTTCTCGTCGCGAACGTCGGCCGTCACCCGCACCCGGCCGTCGCGGTACTCGCTGACCAGCGTCAGCCGGCCGCGCTCCGCCTCGCGCATTGACCAGTTGACCACCTGCTCCCAGAACTTCTGGTACATCTCTGAGCCGACCCAGTCCTTGTCCCACCATTGCTCTGCGGCACCCGGCTGGGTGCGGGCATCCGAGGTGAACGCGACCGCCTTCCCTAGCCCGTAACGCCACGACGCCAGCAGCGGAAACCGCTGGTCCGGGTACGGCGTCGGGCCTTCGAGTGCCATGCCGACCAGGACGTTCGACTTCAGCGTGGTGCGGACGAACCCGTGCAGTCGAGGAAGCGGGTTCGGAAGCCCCGGTGCAAGCACGTCCGACGAGCCGGAGCCGCCGACCACACCCGGGACAAACGGCTCCTTGTAAATGAACGACTGGCTCACCCGCCGACTCTCCTTGATATAAATGGCCGGCAACTGGTTCGGGTTGCCGACCTTGTAGAAGTTGCCGGGCTTGCCGTCGGCATCCCGGGTCCCCTCGGCGATGGACTTCATCTTGGCGTCCTCGTTGACGCCGTGAGTCGCCACCCCGACGGTGGTACAGGTCGCACCGTTGTCGGCCATCTTGCGGACCGCCGCCCGACCGGGCGCGTTGTACTGGGGGTCACCGTCACTGATGACGATGCAGTGCTTGACCGACAGGTTGTGCTTCTGGTCGGTCAGCGTGTCGGCCGCGGCTGTCAGGAACGGGTCGAAGTCCGGCATGTCGCCCGGCATCATGCCATCCACCTTCGCCAGGAGCCGGTTGCGGTCCTCGCCGACCTCCTGGAACGGGATCACCCAACTGACCCCACTACCGCCGCCGAAACCGTACTGGGACACCCCGACCATGTCCGCCGGGCCGAGCCGCTGGATCGCCAGCTTGGCAATCTCTTTCTGCCACCTGTTGCCGTCGGCCATCTCGCTGGCATGCATGACCAGCACCAGCCCGCCCCGGCCGGCCGCCTTGAGCGCCTTGATCTCACAATCGACCGGCAGCGCCGCCTCGACAGGAGTCCCCTGGTAGCCGCCTGGGCCGAAGGCGTCCGGCCCGCCGATCATCACCAGCCCGCAGCCCTGGTCGTAGACGGTGGACCGCAGCATCTCCATCTGGTCCTGGGTCAGCCGCTCGGCCGGGACGTTGGCCAGGATGACCAGGTCGTAGTTGCCCAGGAAGACACCGAGTTCGCCCTTGTCGACCGGCAACCGCTCGGCCGGCAGTCGGTCCACGCGAATCCGCGCTCGACGGAGGGTGGTCAGCAGGTGTTCGTGCTGCGACTGACCGGTCTTCGGGTCGTTCTCGTCGAGGAACAGCACCCGCCGCTGACCGCGGGAGACAACCGCCGCCGCGGCCCGGTTGTTGGCGGCGCGGTCGCCGGGCAGGCCGCCGACCAGCGTTCCGCCGCTGAGCGGCCGGGACTCGGTCGGCGTGAATGTGGCGCGGTATGCGAACGCCGTGTCCCCCCGCGGGTCCACCCGGTCGCGAAACCGGAAGACGTTCAGCCCCGGTAGCAGCCGGACCTTCGGCGGCCGGCCCTCTTCGAGTACCTGCGGGCTGTCTTCGATCTCGACGTCCTGGTTCTGGCCGAGTGAGGACTTGAGGACTTCCAGTCGCCCGTCCACCACGCGGTCCGGGGTGGCGTTGCGGACCAGCACACGGATCGGCAGCCGCTGCCCCTGGGCCGTCACCGGCGGCGCCTCGACCGCCTGGACCAGCACCTCACTCTCGTTGCGAAAGCCCGGGGCCAGCGCGATCGCATCGATCTCCACGCCATTTTGCTTCGCGAGGTTGGCCTGCTCCTCGGCTGATCCGATGTTTTCGTTGCCGTCGGAGACCAGGACGATGCGCTTGCCGGTCCCCTCGGGGAACGAGGCGAGTGCGAGCTTGATCGCGGCAGCGATGTCCGTGTAGTTGCCGTCGATCGGCCCGGCCATTCGTTCGTCCACAGGCAGTTTGCCGGCCGCCGACGGCGGCAGGGCCAGTCGCGGCCGCTTGCCGAACAGCACTAGCCCAGCCTGGTCGTGGCGGCTCTTCTGGCCGTGCCGCCGCACCGTTTCCTCGATGAACCGCCGGGCGTGCTCCCACCGCCGGTCCACGGCCTCCGTCGCCGGCTTGTCGGGCTCCAGGTCTTGCGGCACGCTGAAAGACCGGTCCACGACGAACAACACGGTGACGTGTTCGCTCGACCGTCGGATGCGCGGCTCGGCGAGCGCCATCGCCAGGCAGGCGACGCCCAGCGCCCGCAGCGTGATCGCGGTCCACTTACGGGTCGGCCCCAACCCGGAGAGGCTCCGCCGGCTCATCAGAACGATGACTGGCACGAAGACCAGCAGAAAAAGCCATTCCGGTCGAACGAACTCCAGCCCTCGGAGGCTCCGAACAGCCTGCGTGATCCCCGCCGCCAGCGCCGGCACCGCCCAGCCGCCCAGCCCCAATTGCGCAATCCCGCCGAGTGCGACGCCGACCCAGAACGACCACGCCCGCAGGAAAGCCAACACCAGACCCGCGACGACGAACCCGAACGCCGACGCCAAGACAATCGCCTGGGCGACGGTGAGCCGCCACTCGGAGAGGGTGAACGCCCACGACGGGACGAGGAGAGCCCCGAGGCCGAGCAGCCCACAAGTGTAAGCGACGGCGAGCGAGACCGGAGGGATGCCACGTCCGGCGGACCGGCGCAAGAAGACGCGGACGATCGCCGCCGCTGAGGCGACCAGCAGCGCGACCGTCAGCCAGTGGACTTCGAGGAAGTCGGTCAGGCGGTACATACCTAAGTCTTCAGGTCTTCAGGTCGTCAGGTCGTCAGGTCGTCAAATCATCAGGTCGCAAGTCAGCCGATCAGGATATTACCCGACCTGAAGACTTGACGACTTGAAGACCTGAAGACTTAAAACCTCACCCGCTGCACCCGATGGTTGTCGGTGTCGATCACGTGGACCCGGCCGCGCCGGTCCACCACCACCGCCCACGGGTTCGCCAACTGGCCTGGCCCCTTCCCGGGGCTGCCCCAGGAACCCAGCGGCGTGCCGTCAGGTGCGAACTTCTGCACCCGGTGGTTGCCATACTCGGCCACGTACAGCTCGCCGTCCGGACCGAACGCCACGTCGTAGGGGTAGCGGAACTGCCCCAACCCGTCCCCCGGTTCGCCGAACTGGCGGACGAACTTCCCGTCCAGATCGAACACCTGGACGCGGTGGTTGCAGGCGTCCGCGACGTAGAGCAGGCTTCCACCCGGCAACAGGGCCAGCGCCCGCAGCCGGTTGAACCGACCCGGCCCCTGCCCCGACTCGCCCCAACAGGCGACGAACTTGCCGTCGCGGTCCAGCTTGGTGATCCGATCGTTCTCGCCGAACTCGGAGACGTAGTAGTTGCCGTCCCGGTCCTGCACGCAGTCCGATACGTATCCCCACTGCCCCGGCTTCTTGCCGGCCTCGCCGCCGATCTTGCGGAGTTCCTTGCCGTCAGCGGTGTAAACGCGAAGGCAGTGGTAGTGCGAGTCACAGACGATCAGGTGGCCCTCGTTGTCGATGCCCAGGCCACTGGGCCGGCCGTTGCGGAAGTCGGGGGTGGTCCAGGTGGCGCCGAGGTGCTTGCCGTCCAGGTCAAACGCCTGGATGCGGGCGGTGAAGTCCACGACGAACAGCCGGTCCTCGTGGTCGATGGCGGCGGCGCGGGCGCGGGAGAATGTGCCGTCGCGGGTGCCACCGTGCTCGCCCCAGACGAGGTCCGGGGCGTCGCCGATCCGGGGCGGGCCGAACGCCAACAACCCGGCCCCGACGGCCAGCACGCCCAACAGGATCGCGGCGAGCAATCGACGGCCCAAGTTTGGCCCTTCCGGTATGTAGCCCGCTCGCTCCGCGAGCGGACACCCGCTCGCGAAGCGAGCGGGCTACAAGTCGGCTCGACGGTGTAAGGTATCACCCCCGGCCAATCGACACAAACCCCCGCCCCACAGACGCCCGCCGGGCGCCCGGCGGGCGTCTGTGGGGCGGGGGTT
>DATLIF010000557.1:0-2816 GCA_035539575.1 Fimbriiglobus sp.
CCTCCCCGGTGAAGCCGGCTGCCGCGGGTTCAAGCCGCTTGTGCTCGTTGCCGTCGAGCCGCTCGAACCGGATGCGTTCGGCCTCCCAGAGTTCGACCACGTCGCGGTCGTGGGGGTGGAGGAACTCGATCCCGCCCGAAAGGCGGTAGCCGGTGTCGATTCCGGTCCGCTCCCGCAACTCGGCGGTCAGGAGCGGCATCCCCACCGAGCCGAACGCCCGGAGGCGGTCGATCGGGGTCGCGGCCCGGTCCGGGTTCCCCGGCGGGATGATGCCGGCCCCGGCCCAGGAGGCCTCCGCGCCGAGCGGGCCGCGGTCCAGGACTTCGACCGTAAAGCCTGCCTTAGTCAGCTCATACGCCGCGGTCAGGCCGACCACGCCGCCGCCGACCACCGCCACATCCGGGTGCTGCGCCATGGGGCCATTCTAAGCCGCCGGCGGTTCGGGTTGCTCGCCCCGCCGCCATAACCCATAATTCGGCGGCCGCCCATCCCCACCAGGACGCCGCCACGGAGTCAGGCATGACCATGACCGAGCCGCACGCCCCGAAGACCGAGCTGGCCCAAATCCTCGACCGACTGCCGGCCGAGCGGGAGGCCCGGGTCGCGTTCCTCCACAAGCTCCTCGGCGAGGGGGCCTGCCGCCAGGTCGGCATCTTCCCGCTCCCGCCCGGGTTCAAGCTGTCGGTCGTCATCCCCGTCTACAACGAGGAGCGGTGGCTGGCCGAACTCGTCCGCCGGGTGCAGGTGGTGCCGATCCCGAAGGAACTGATCCTCATCAACGACCAGTCGACCGACGGCACCCCGGCCATCCTCAAGCAGTTGGAGGAGCGGTACGACAACGTCCGCGTGTTCCACCAGCCCAAGAACATGGGCAAGGGGGCCGCGCTGAGGGAGGGGTTCAAGCACTGCACGGGGGACCTGGTGATCGTCCAGGACGCCGACTGGGAGTACGACCCGGCCGAGTTCCCGAAGCTGATCCAGCCGATCGTCGAGAACCGGGCGGACGTGGTGATCGGGTCGCGGTTCATCGGCGAGCAGCACCGGGTGCTGTACTACTGGCACTCGGTGGCGAACAAGGGCCTGACGCTGCTGTCCAATATGTTCACGAACCTGAACTTGACCGACATGGAGACGTGCTACAAGGTGTTCCGCCGGGAGGTCATCCAGAGTCTAAACCTCAAGAGCGACCGGTTCGGGTTCGAGCCGGAGGTGACGGCCAAGATCGCCAAGAAGAAGGCGGACGGGAGCCGGTGGCGGATCTACGAGGTGCCGATCAGCTACAGCGGCCGGACCTACGAGGAGGGGAAGAAGATCGGGCTGAAGGACGCCTTCCAGGCCCTCTGGTGCATCGTCCGCTACTGGGCGGCGGACTGAGCACACGCCGTCACAGCCCACCCGCGGCCGCGGGTGGGCGTTTCTACGCACCCTTCCCCAGCTCGAACCGCAGCGCCCCGTCCAACTCCGGGTGGTCGAACGCGAAGCCGCAAGCGGCGGCACTAATCGGCCGCCCAGTACCGCACGATGCACCACAGCGCCTGGAAGGCGTCCTTGAGGCCGATCTTCTTCCCCTCCTCGTAGGTCCGGCCGCTGTAGCTGATCGGCACCTCGTAGATCCGCCACCGCGAGCCGTCCGCCTTCTTCTTGGCGATCTTCGCCGTCACCTCCGGCTCGAACCCGAACCGGTTGCTCTTCAGGTTCAGACCCTGCAGCACCTCACGGCGGAACACCTTGTAGCACGTCTCCATGTCGGTCAGGTTCAGGTTCGTGAACATGTTCGACAGCAGCGTCAGCCCCTTGTTCGCCACCGAGTGCCAGTAGTACAGCACCCGGTGCTGCTCGCCGATGAACCGCGACCCGATCACCACGTCGGCCCGGTTCTCGACGATCGGCTGGATCAGCTTCGGGAACTCGGCCGGGTCGTACTCCCAGTCGGCGTCCTGCACGATGATCAGGTCGCCGGTGCAGTGCTTGAACCCCTCGCGGAGCGCGGCGCCCTTCCCCATGTTCTTCGGCTGGTGGAAGACCCGCACGTTGTCGTACTTCTCGGCCAGCTGCGCCATGATCGCCGGCGAGCCGTCGGTGGACATGTCGTTGACGAGGATCAGCTCCATGGGGATCGGCACCGCCTGCACCCGCCGCACGAGTTCGGCCAGCCAGCGCTCCTCGTTGTAGACGGGGATGACGACCGACAGCTTGAACCCGGGCGGGAGCGGGAAGATGCCGATCTGCCGGCACGGCCCTTCGCCGAGGAGTTTGTGGAGGAAGGCCACCCGCGCCTCGCGCTCATCGGGGAGGCGCTCGAGGAGGTCGTCCATGCCGGTGTCGGGTTCGGTCGATGCTGTCATGGTGGTCATGCCGGATTCCGTGGCGGCGGGCGCGGGTGGAATTATCGGTTCTCGCGGCACCGCCGGCAACCCGAGCTGCCGGCCGCTTAGAATACGGGGATGGAACGGCACCCGGACGTGGCGGTGGTCGGCGGCGGCGTGATCGGCCTGACCGCGGCGTATGAGCTGGCGAAGGAAGGACTTACGGTCGAGGTGCTGGACCGCGGCCCGCTCGGCGCCGAGGCGTCGTGGGCCGGCGCCGGCATCATCCCGCCGGGGAACCCCGACCGCGCCGCGACCCCCATCGACCGGTTGCGGGCGCTCGGGTCCGTGGGGATGCCACCGCTCGCGGCGGAGCTGCGCGAGACGACCGGCATCGACACCGGCTACCGCCGCTGCGGCGGGATCGAGTTCCTCCACCCGCACGACCGCGACGTGATCGAGTTGTGGGAGGCCGAAGGCTTCCCCTTCGAGCGGCTGACGGGACATGAG
>DATLIF010000558.1:0-18212 GCA_035539575.1 Fimbriiglobus sp.
CACGAGGACGGGCACAGCCACCTGGCCGCCCTGACGGTGCCGACCTGCCGGGCGTACGACCCGGCCTACGGGTACGAACTCGCGGTGATTATCGAGGACGGCATCAACGCGATGTACGTCCGCAACGAGGAGTGCTTCTACTACCTGACGGTTTACAACGAGAACTACGAGATGCCGGCGATGCCCGGCGAGGACGTCCGCGAGGGGATCGTCCGCGGCATCTACCCGCTGAAGTCGGTCCGGCCCGACGGGGCGAAGCTGGAGGTGCAGCTCCTCGGCAGCGGCGTCATCCTCAACGAGGCGCTGCGGGCGCAGCAGATCCTCGCCGACAAGTACAAGGTGGCGAGTACGGTCTACAGCGTGACCAGCTACCAGATGCTGCGGCGGGACGCAATCGAGTGCGAGCGGCACAACCGCCTGCACCCGGGCGAGGAGGGGAAGTTGCCGTACGTGCAGAAGATCCTCGGCAACACGAAAGGCCCGGTGGTCGCGACGAGCGACTACATGCGGGCGCTGGCCGAGCAGGTCGGCCCGTACCTGGACGGCCGGCTGCTGGCGCTGGGCACCGACGGGTTCGGCCGCAGTGAGACCCGCAAGAACCTCCGCCGGTTCTTCGAGGTGGACGCCGAGAACGTGACGGTCGCGGCGTTGTACGCCCTGAGCGAGCGCGGCGAACTGGACCGGGCCGTCGTCGCAAAGGCGATCCAGGACCTGGGCATCGACCCGACCCGCCCGGCACCGTGGACCGTTTAAAGTCATCAAGTCATCAAGTCGTCAAGTCATCAAGTCCGGCGTCCGGGTCTTTCGACCTGATGACCTGAAGACATGACGACTTGAAGACTGCGAACGGAGTGAGCGATGGAATTCCGCCTGCCCGAGCTCGGCGTGGGCATCGACTCGGCGACGGTGGTGAGCGTCCTGGTCAAGCCAGGCGACGCCGTCGCCCCGGGTCAGAACGTGGTCGCGGTCGAGACCGACAAGGCGGCCGTCGAGGTCCCCGTCGAGACGGCCGGTACCGTCGAACAGGTACTGGTGAAGCCGGGTGACAAGCTCCCGGTCGGGGCACCAATCCTCAAGCTCAGCGCGGCCGGAGCGTCGAAGCCCGACGGCCAGAAGCCGGCCCCGTCGAAGACGGCTGAACAACCGAAGGCCCAGCCGCAACCGCCGGCCTCGCCCCCCCCGTCGGACGGCGGCGCAAAGGTCGAGTTCACGCTGCCCGCGCTGGGCGAGGGGATCGACTCCGCCACGGTCGTCAACGTGCTGGTCAAGCCCGGGGACAAGGTGTCCGCCGGACAGAACGTGGTCGCGGTCGAGACCGACAAGGCGGCCGTCGAGGTGCCGGCCGAGGTCGCAGGGACGGTCGAGACGATCCACGTCAAGCCAGGCGACAAGGTGCCGGTCGGAGCGCCGGTGCTGACCCTCCTGGCGAGCGGGGGACGTGAGTCCCCGGTGGAAGGCCAGAAACAAGGGGCCGTCGCCCCCCGCACGCCACAGCCGGAACCGCCGCGGGACGCGCCGTCTGGCCAGACGGCCCAGCCGGCGACGGCCGCTGCCGCGGTCGCCCACCCCGGCGCAGCCGGCAACGGCACGAAGACACTCGTCGCCGCCGGCCCGGCCACGCGCCGGCTCGCCCGCGAGTTGGGCGTCAGCCTCGCCGACGTGACCGGCTCCGCTCGCGGCAACCGCGTCACCCTGGACGACGTGAAGACCCACGTCCGCGCCCGGCTGGAGAACAAGCCGACAGGGGGCGGCGTCCCCGTTGGCAAGACGGTCGCGGACAGCTTCGCCCACCCGCCGCTGCCGGACTTCTCGAAGTTCGGCGAGGTCGAGCGCAAGCCGGTCGCGCAGATCCGCCGCAAGATCGCCGAGAACTTGACGGTCGCGTGGCGGACCATGCCGATGGTCACGCAGCACGACCTGGCGGACATCACCGACCTGGAGGCCGGCCGCAAGCGGATCGTCGAGGGGCTGCCCAAGGGCGCCCCGAAGGTGACGATGACGGTGCTGGCGGTCAAGGCGATCGTCGCGGCGCTGAAGGAGTTCCCGAACTTCAACGCCAGCTTCGACCTGAACGCCGGTGAGATGGTTTTCAAGAAGTACTTCCACGTCGGCATCGCGGTGGACACCGAACGCGGGCTGGTGGTCCCGGTGATCCGCGATGCGGACAAGAAGAGCATCCGCGACCTGGCGGCCGAGGTCTCGGCCCTGGCGGAGAAGGCCCGGACCGGCAAGCTGGCGATCGACGAGATGCGCGGCGGCACCTTCACCATCACCAACCTCGGCGGGATCGGCGGCACGGCGTTCACCCCGATCGTCAACTACCCGGAGGTCGCGATCCTGGGGCTGTCGCGGTCGAGCTTGCAGCCGGTGGTCCGCGACGGCCAGGTGGTGCCGCGGCTGATGATGCCGATGTCCCTGACCTACGACCACCGGGCCATCGACGGGGCCGACGGGGCGCGGTTCACGACCCGGCTGGCGCAACTCTTCAGCGACCCGATCCGACTGCTGATGGAGAGCTGATCCGAACGCGGTCGGCGTCATTTCTCCAACTTCTTCATCTCGACGGCCAGTTCGTCCGCCAGACGATCTGCCTTCTTTCTCCACGCGTCGGACTGGCGGACGGCCTGATCGTCACCGACCCGTATGGCCCGGACCATCAACTCGCACGACTTCTCCATCGCCTGATAGTATTCCCGCAACTTATCTACCAGTGACTTGATCTGATCGGGAACATTCGCCCAGCCACCGATCTGCGTGCTGGCCTTCTGCCATCGGGAGAGCACGTCGCGCTCGATCGATGCGGCGAACTGAAGTTCTGTAATGTCCCCGCGTTTTACACGACCATATTCTGCGTTGTGGATCGCAATAGCTTCTGACTCCAGGCGTTCCAGTTGGGCGAACCCCATAATCCAGTCGGGCGCCTCGCTTACCCGAGCCCGCACGGGTAAGAACGCGACCGCCAGCGCCATGAACCCGACGAGCAACACGACGACGGGCCGTCGTATCCGACTCTGGACCGGCCCGGTCGCGGCCGGCCGGTAAAGGGCGACCCCGGCCAGGAGGCCCACAACCAGTCCGCCGATGTGGCCCGCGTGATCGACGCGTTTAACAAAGAAGGCTGCCAGCAGAACAAAGCCCAACAGTAGGACGGGTCCGCGCAACAGGAACTGATAGACGGCAGGCGGAATCGTATTCCTGGATCGCAGCAGAATGACGATCAGCGCCCCGTTCACGCCACAGATCGCGCCGGACGCCCCCGCGCTCACCACGTTCGGGCTCCACCCCAGGCTCGCAAGGCTGCCGCCGACGGCCGCCAGGAAATACAAGACCGCGAACCCCGCGTTACCGAGGAATCGCTCGGTCACGGGACCGGACCCGAGTAGGCAGGCCATGTTCATCAGCAAGTGAACCAGACCGAAGTGAAGGAACGCGGACGTGATCAACCGCCACCACTCGCCCTGGGACTCCAACGGCCCGTAATTCGCGCCCCACAGGAGCATGGCCTCGACGGACCCGTCATCGATATTGCCATGCTGCACCGTCATCGCCGCGAACACGAGGAAGTTGACCACGATCACCGCCGGGGCAACCCACACCCTCGGCGTGACCTGACGGAGATGCTGGTAGAACTCCCGAAGTTCGACGGCGGCGGTCTGCTGAGGCGACGGATCGACCGCGTCGGGTGGAGATTCCTCAACCGGCAGTTGCCGCAATTCAAGTAACGACGGGACGGAAACGGTTCGCCCACATTTGCACGGCAGAGTCATCCCGGCCATGACGGCTGTCACCGGGACGCAGCATCCGCACTCGCAGGGCAGGAGAAAGGTCACGACCCGCCTCCCCGACGTGGGCGAGAGCGCGGGCCGGCCAGCGGCTCACCGTGGGCGTCCCGATAACATCTCGATGGGCGCCGATGCTACCGGGACTTCATACCGGTCGCAAGACTGCGGGTGTCAGATCCGGTCGAACCGCCTCGTACACCCCGACGACCAGCGGTATGGTCGTGGTCGGGCGGCCCCGGTGACACCGGCGGCTAGTTCTTGCCGGCCGGCTCACCGACGGCCGGCGGGCGGTGCCGCGGGACTTGCGCCCGGAAGTCGCCGAGGCTGACCCACTGCGTCCGCCGGTTGAGGTCCACCTCGACCACCGCCACCGTGCCCCACTCCTTCGCGTGGGCGATCGTCTGGCCGGAGTGGTCGTAGACGGCCGAGATCATCCAGTTCCGTGCCACGTCCTCGTAGGTGCTACTGACCAGGTAGACATGGTTCTCGCACGCCCGGGCGGCGGCCAGCATCGGGTTGCAGCCCCAGACCGGCCAGGCGATCACCTCCGCCCCGCGGTTGGACAGCTCCCGCGCTACCTCCGGGAAGAACCCGTCATAGCAGACCATCATCCCGACCTTGCCGAACCGCGTCTCGAAGACCGGATACTCCGACCCGGGCGCCAGTCCGCCCTCGACCTCGCCCCGCGGCAGGCAGACCTTGCGGTACTTGCCGGCCACCTGACCGTCCGGGCCGATCAGCACCGCCACGTTGTAGACGAGGTGCCCGTCGCGCTCCAGCAAGCCGGGGACGATGTACAGGTTGTGCTTCTTCGCCAGCTCGCCGAAGTACTCCGTGGACGGGCCGGGGACCGGCTCGGACACCTCGTGATACTTCTTGCCCAGGCCGGGGAAGGTCAGCGTCTCGCCGAGCACGACGAGGTCCGCCTTCTGCCGGGCCGCCTCGGCGATCAGCGGCTCGAACATCTTGCGGTTGTCCGCCGGGGTCTTCCCACCCTGCGGCCGGAAGTGGACGGTCGCCAGCCGGACCGGGCGCGGGGCCGGCGGCTCGGCTTCGGTCAGCGCCACGTCGGCCCAGCGGACCGAACCGCCGGTCGCCCACCGCAGGTGCAACTCGACGGACGCCAGCGTCGCCCCCGACGGGGCGCGGTAGGTGTCCGACACCTCGACCCAGCCGCCGGGGCCGGTGCCCTTCGTGGCGGGGAACTCGGTCTCGGCCGTCGGCTTTGCACCGCGGAGGAAGTTGGTCACGGCCGGCTCGTCGCGCGGCACCTTGCGGCCCTTCGCGTCCTGCCAGTAGATCTCGGCCGAGATACTCCGCCGCGGGACGGCCACGCCCTCCGCCCGGTAGCGGGCCGTGAACCGGTAGTGCTTGCCGCCGACGACCGGGAAGGTCTTCTGCCAGCAGCCGTCCAGTCCGTCGCGGCCGTCGGCCTTGATGACGAGGCAACTCCGCCCGTCGGGGCCGCCGGCCGGCTCGAAGGAGAACACGGGCCGGATCTCGTCTCGCGGCGAGACGGGCGACCAGCCGTCGGGAGCCGCCTCGGCGCTCTTCGGGGGAGCGTCGTTCGCCGGCCCGCGCCAGGCCGCGGCCACGGCCGTCCCGCCTGCGATGGCGGCCAACAGGACGAGGTAGAAATGCCCGGTCAGCAGGAACCGTCCGGTCGTTCGCATGGCTTGACCCTCGTTGGGACCGCTCACCAGTCGATCGTCGGCGGGAAGAACTCCGCGATCAGATCCTCGTAGTACGGCCGCAGGGCCGCCACGTCCGGCTTCGCGGCGGCCTTCGAGTACAGGTCGTACGGGTTGAACGCCCGCACCCACCGGAACATCTCCCGGTCCTTCTCGTCCATCAGGTGCCCGTACGCGCCCTCGGTGTGGGCGGCGTAGAAGGAGTGGTAGCGGATCATGTACAGGGCCGGCTCGGGCAGGTACGGCCGGGCCACCTGGTACAGGTACTCGTCGTGCCCCCACGACATCTGAACGTTGCCCAGCCCGCACCCGGGCTCGTAGACGCCGTTCTCCGTCTGGTACGCCGGCACCGCGGCGTCCGGGTTGTCGGCGAAGAACTCGGGGAAGACGACCTTCTCCGAGTACGCACAGCCGACCGGGAACGTGTCCCCGACCACCGCCCACTGCGGCTCGCCGTACAGGCAGAGGATCTTGCCCAGGTCGTGGATCAGGCCGGTCAGGATGAACCAGCGCGGGTGGCCGTCCGCCCGGATCGCCTCGGCGGACTGCATCAGGTGCTCGATCTGACTGAGGTCGGTGTCCGGGTCACTGTCGTCCACGAGGGTGTTGAGGTACTCCATCGCCTCCCACACGCCCATCCGCCGCTTGCGCAGCGGCACGTACTCGCGCTGCCTGTCCCGCACGAAGTCGAGCGTCTGGTGGCGGTGGTTGAGCCGGTAGAACTCCTTGACCGACGGCCGCGCCTCGGCCCGGTAGTCGCGGAACTGCTCCTTCGCCTTCCCGGACCCCTCGGCCGGGTAGCGCGACCGGAGCGATTCCTCCCAGTCGTCGAGGTGGGTCAGCGGCTGGTTCGCGTCGGACATGGCTTCCCCTGGCAGGTGACTGTCGATTGTACCTCTTTCGCAGCCACGGTGGTCAGCGGAACCGCCGCTTCAGCCGGTCGATCAGCACGGCCGCGACGATGATCGCCCCGAGCACTACCTTCTGCGTGTAGCTCTCGACCCCGGTCAGATTCATCCCGTTCTGGATGACCGCGATCAGGAACGCCCCAAGCAGCGTGCCCAGGACGTTCCCCTCGCCGCCGGCGAGGCTGGTGCCGCCGACCACCACCGCGGCGATCACGTACAGCTCGTACATCTGCCCGTAGGTCGGCGAACCGCTCTTGAGCTGCGACGCCATTATGACCCCGCCCAGCCCGGCGAGCAGCCCGTTCAGCGCGAAGACCGCGACGACCACCGCCGACACCCGCACCCCGGCCAGCCGGGCGGCCTCGGCGTTGCCGCCGACCGCGTAGACGTAGCGGCCGAACGCCGTCCGCGTCAGCACCAGGTGGGCGGCTCCGTACAGCAGCGCCATGAGCACCACGGCGTTCGGGACGCCCGCCAGGTCCGCCCCGCGGCCGAGCCAGACGAACGAGTCCGGCAGCTCGTAGACCGACTCCCCCGCGGTCAGCAGGAACGCCGCCCCGCTGGCCATCAGCATCACACCGAGGGTCACGATGAACGACGGGACAGCGAACTGGGTCACGACCAGCCCCGACAGCCCGCCAACCGCCCCGCACGCCAGGACCGCGGCCGCGCAACACACCACCATCCCGGCCGCGGTCGCCTGTTCGGCCCCGGCGTACCGGCGGATCAGCAGCGTGCCCAGCACCGCCGAGAGCGCGATCAGGCTGCCGACGGACAGGTCGATCCCGCCGGCGATGATGACCAGCGTCATCCCCGCCGCCAGGATGGCGATCACCGCGATCTGGTTGGCGACGTTGAGCAGATTGTCCGTCTTCAGGAAGTTCGGCCAGCGGTAGGCGACCGGTGCGACGACCCGCGGCGAGCCGACGCCGGGGACTTTGGCACTCAGGTCGTCGAGGAGCGACCACCGCCCGGCGGTGCGGCTGACGGCGATCACGTCCGGGGGCTTTTGCTCGGAGGCGAGCCGCGCGAACGTCGTTCTGGCGATGGACGGCGTCCCCGCGGAGGTCGCCAGCACCGCGACCCCGGCGCGCGTCAGGCCGGTTTGCAGCGCCTCGGCGAACTGCGCGTCCTCATGACCGGTGCCGGCCACGATCACGACCTTCGATTGCGGGTGGCCAGCGGCGATCCGGCGGGCCAGCTCCTCGCCGGCGGCCGCCCCCTCTGGTTGTTGCTCCGTCAGGGTGGCGATGCTGAAGACCCCGCACAGTACGACCAGCACCACCGCGATGCCGTACTCCGACGGCAGCCGGCCGAGCAGCGTGCTTTTGGCTCCCATCGGTTCACCTCTCGGGGGTCAGGCCGCCAGGCCGCCACTTCTCAGGTGTGCCGGTCTGGCGGTCTGACCCCCCTGCGTTTTGGCCGACGTTAGTCAGAGCGCCAGAATGCCACTTTCTGGAGGGGTGGGTTTGGCATCCTGGTTGGTCAAAAAGTGACCACTCACCCGGCTCACTACTGAAATATACATCAGTACATTTATCAATTCGGGTTCCTGTGGCCGGTCGGCGCCCGCAGAGCCGGGCTTGACCACCCTTCTACTACTGCATCCAGCCTAAATCGGTGGGTTGGGAGGGCGAGGCTCCTGCCGAGCCGTGGGAGCGCCCGGCTCGGCAGGAGCCTCGCCCTCCCAAGGTCAGGGAGCGCCCGGCTCGGCAGGAGCCTCGCCCTCCCAAGGTCAGCCAACCAATTTAGCCTGGAAGCTCTACTACCCATCACCCCATCGCCAGTCGGAGGATGTCTTCCTGCGTCGCGCGGGCCACGTCCGTGATCTCGCCCGTGATCCGGCCGGCGTGCATCACCAGGACGCGGCCGCACATGCCCAGCACCTCCGGCAACTCCGAGCTGATGAGGAGGACCGCCTTGCCCTGCGCGGCCAGGGCGTTGACGAGTTGGTAGATCTCGTACTTCGCCCCGACGTCGATGCCGCGGGTCGGCTCGTCGAAGATCACCACCTCGCAGTTCCGCTCCAGCCACTTCGCGAGTACCACCTTCTGCTGGTTGCCGCCGGACAGCGTGGCCGCCGGCGCACCCGGGTTGGCTGCCTTGATCCGCAGGCGGTCGGCTGCGGCCCGGAAGGCGGCCCGCTCGCGCCGGCGGTCGAGTACCCCGAGCCGCGACCACCGCCCCAGGTTCGGCAGCGCGAAGTTGTCCCGGACCGGGTGGGCGAGGATCAGCCCCTGCCCCTTGCGGTCCTCGGTCAGAAGCGCGATGCCGGCACGGATGGCGTCACGGGGGCTCTCGATCCGCAACGGCCGGCCGTCGAGTTCGATCGCGCCGCCGTCACGGGGGTCGGCGCCGAAGATCAGCCGTGCCGTCTCGGTCCGCCCGGACCCGACCAGCCCGGTCAGCCCCAGCACCTCGCCGCGGCGGACCTCGAACGACACGCCCCGCACCTCGTCGCCGCGACGGAGGTCCCGGACCACCAGCCGCGGGCCGCCGATCTCCGAAACGCGCTTCGGGAACTCCTGGTCGAGCCGCCGGCCGACCATCAACTCGATCAGCCCGTCGCGGGTCACATCGCGGATCGGGTGCGTGGCGACGTGTTCGCCGTCGCGGAGGACCATCACCCGGTCGGCGATGCCGAACACCTCGTCGAGCCGGTGGCTGATGTAGACGACCCCGACCCCGCCACGCTTCAACTCCCGGATGAGGGCAAAGAGCCGGTCCGCCTCCGGAGGCGTCAGCGCGGCGGTCGGCTCGTCCATGACCAGCACGCGGGCGTCGGCGGCCAGCGCCCGGGCGATCTCCACCGCCTGCTGTTGTGCGACGGTCAGATCCCGGCATCGCGCGGCCGGATCGACCGCGATCCCGAGCTGGCGGAACAACTCCTCCGCCCGGCGGCGTTCGTCGCGCTTGTGCAGCCAGCCGAGCCAGCCGGATTCGCGGCCGAGAAAGACGTTCTCGGCCGCGGTCAGCGCCGGGACGAGGCTGAACTCCTGGTAGATAACCGCGACCCCGGCCCGGCGTGCCTCGGCCGGCAATCCGGGCGGTAGTTCCCGGCTGTTGACGACGACCCGCCCGGCGTCCGGTTCGACCGCCCCGGCGAGCACCTTGATGAGCGTGCTCTTGCCGGCCCCGTTCTCGCCGACGATGGCCAGTACCTCGCCGGCGGACAGCGCGAACGACACGCCCCGCAGCGCGCAGACGCCAGGGAACGACTTCTCGATGCCGGAAAGTTCGAGGAGTGGTGGGGCGGAGGTCATGCGCGGTCCGTTGAACTGTCGAAGGCAACACCTCAAATCAGCCCGGCGAGCGGGGGACGTCAGTCCCCCGAGGGACGTGCGACGTCGCGGGTACTTCACTCGGGGGACTGACGTCCCCCGCTCGCCGTGTTGGCTATGATCCCAGCCCCTCCTTGACGGCGTCGGCCTTGCGGTACAGGCCAGTCGGGATCAGCACTTCCTTCTCGACCTCCTCCCCGTCGAAGTAGCGGACGATCGCCGCCGCCGCGGTCCGGCCGATCCGGCCCGGGTACTGGATCGGGTCGGCGTAGATCTTCCCCTCGCCGATCGCCTTCTTCCCCTCCGGCTGGCCGTCGAAGCCGATCAGCTTCACGCGGTCTGCGCGGCCCGCTTTTTCCAGCGCCGCGCGGGCCCCGAGTGCGGACAGGTCGTTGATGGCGAACACCGCGGCCAGGTCCGGGTGGGCCTGCAACATGTCCTCCATCGACTTGTACCCGCGGTCCCGGGCGCCGCCGCAGGGGAGTTCCGCGACGATCTCGACCTTGGCCGCCGCGGTCCGGTTGTGCTCGGCCAGGGCGTCCTTGAACCCCTTGACCCGCAGAATGCAGGACTCGACCTCCTTGTAGTCGAGGACCCCGACCCGGCCGCCGCGGCCACCGAGCGCCTCGCGGATCGCGTCGGCCGCCTGCCGGCCGCCGGCGTAGTTGTCGGTGGCGATGTGGGACACGACCTGTGCCCCCGGGTCCAGGCACGCGATGTCCACGGTGAACACCGGCACCCCGGCCGCGTTCGCCTTGCGGATCGACTGGCCGACCGCCTTGGAGTCGCACGGGCTGAGTACGATCGCGTCCACCCGGCGAGCGATGAAGTCCTCGACCTGCTGGTTCTGCCGGGCGGCGTCGTTCTCCCCGCTGACCAGGATCACCTCGTAGCCGTGCTTCGCCGCCTCGTCTCGCAGGTTCTCGGCGATCTCGGTGAAGAACGGGTTGGTTAGCGTGAGGAGCGATACACCGATGGCGCGCCGGGCGGGGGCCGGCTCGTCCGACTGGCAGCTCGCGAGGGGGAGCGCCACGGCGATGAGCAAGAGCAGTCGAACGCGCATCGCCGGGTCCCGGACCGGGAGAGGGTGCGGCCGGGGCACGGCCGGTGGTGGGCGGATTGTACTTCATCCCCCGGTCCGAGCAAGACGACAGCAGCCCGGTTCACCCTTGCCCGACCGGGCAGCCGGCCGCAGGATGTCCTGACCGAAAGGGCATTACCATGAACACAGCCGGCAAGGTCGCGATCGTCACGGGAGCAGGCTCGGGGATCGGCCGGGCGACGGCCCTGGCGCTGCTGCACGAGGGGTACGCGGTCGCCCTCGCCGGGCGGCGTCCCGGGGCGCTGGACGAAACCGTCTCGCGGGCGGGGCCGGATGCCGGGCGGGCGCTGGCCGTGCCGACCGACGTGACCGACCCGGCGTCCGTCCGCGTCCTGTTCGAGCGGACCCGGGCCGCGTTCGGCCGTCTCGACTTGCTGTTCAACAACGCCGGCATGAGCGCCCCCGCGGTCCCGCTGGAAGACCTATCCGACGAGGACTGGCGGCGGGTGGTGGACGTCAACCTGACCGGGGTGTTCCTCTGCACCCGTGAGGCGTTCCGTCTGATGAAGGACCAGACCCCGCGCGGCGGGCGGATCATCAACAACGGGTCCATCTCGGCGTACGCCCCGCGGCCGAACTCGGCCCCATACACCGCCACCAAGCACGCGATCACCGGCCTCACCAAATCGACGGCGCTGGACGGCCGGAAGTACGACATCTCCTGCGGCCAGATCGACGTGGGGAACGCGGACACCGAAATGGCCGCCCGGATGAAGGTAGGTGTACCGCAAGCGGACGGACGAGTCGCCCCGGAGCCGACGATGGACGTGGCGCACGTCGCCAGCGCCGTCGTCCACATGGCGAGCCTGCCGCTGGACGCCAACGTCCTGTTCCTGACCGTGATGGCCACCAATATGCCGTTCGTGGGTCGGGGCTGAGAACTCTGAGCCAGGGGGTCGAACCGTGTCGCAACCCGCCGCCCTCGTCTTGACCGCCTCACTCGCGGTGGTGCTCGCCATGCCCCGACCGACCCGCGCCGACCTGCCGACCCTCACCCCGGAGCGGGCGTCGGCGTTCGCCCGGCTGGCGCTGAAGGGG
Source organism: Fimbriiglobus sp. (assembly GCA_035539575.1). Classification (GTDB taxonomy): domain Bacteria; phylum Planctomycetota; class Planctomycetia; order Gemmatales; family Gemmataceae; genus DASSAT01. The sequence continues at coordinate 11,803 of DATLIF010000558.1, forward strand.
GTCGGCAAGGAGTTCCCCCACAAGCCGGGGTACGTCATGGACGGCGCGGCCGACGTTCGACCGCCCCGGGAATTGCACCCGGCCTTCTACGGGTCCTACGACTGGCACTCCTCGGTCCACGGGCACTGGATGCTCGCCCGGCTGCTGCGGCGGTTCCCCGACCTGCCGGAAGCGAAGGAGATCCGGGCCGTACTGGCCCGGCACCTGACGGCCGCGAACCTGAAGACCGAAGCGGACTACTTCGCCCGCAAGTCGGCCCGGTCGTTCGAGCGGCCCTACGGCTGGGCGTGGCTCCTGAAGCTGGCCGAGGAGTTGCACGGCTGGGACGACCCGGACGCGAAGGAGTGGTCCCGCAACCTCCGGCCGCTGGCCGACGTCATCGTGGGCCGCTACCTGGAATACTTCCCGAAGCAGACGTACCCGATCCGCACCGGCGTCCACCCGAACACCGCGTTCGGCCTGGCGTTCGCCCACGACTACGCCCGGGCGGTCGGGCACGACAAGCTGCGGGCGCTGGTCGAGGAGCGCGCGAAGGCGTACTTCGGCGCGGACGGGGACTACCCGGCCGCGTGGGAGCCGGGCGGGGCCGACTTCTTCTCCCCCGCGCTGACCGAGGCCGACCTGATGCGGCGGGTGCTGCCGCCGGCCGAGTTCCGGGCGTGGTTCCACAAATTCCTGCCGTCGGCGGCCCGGGTCGAGCCGAAGGCGCTCTTCACCCCGGCGACGGTGACGGACCGGACCGACCCGCAGATCGTCCACCTGGACGGGCTGAACCTGAGCCGGGCGTGGGGCATGCGGGCCGTCGCCGCCGCGCTGCCGGCCGACGACCCGGCCCGGAAACTGCTCACCGAATCAGCAGCCCGGCACGCCGAGGCGGCGCTGGCGCACGTGGCCAGCGGCGACTACGTCGGCGAGCACTGGCTGGCCTCGTTCGCCGTGTACCTGCTCGACTCCCGCGGTGATGTGCGATGACCTGGACCCAGAACTACGACCCCTTCGGGTCCGACCTGCTCTCGCCGCTGGCGGCCGCCGTCCCGGTGGTCGTGCTGCTCGGCCTGCTGGCTAGCGGCCGGGTCAGCGCCCCGCTCGCCGCCCTCGCCGGACTGATCGCTGCCGTATTAATCGCGGTGTTCGGGTTCACACCAGTCGAGGCGACCGGTCCGGACGGACTCACCGGGTGGGCCGGCGCCGTCCTGGCCGCGGCCGGGTACGGGGCGGCGTTCGGACTGCTGCCGATCGGGTGGATCGTCCTGAACGCGGTCTTCCTGTATGCCCTGACCGTCGAGGCCGGGGCGTTCGAGACGGTCAAGCGGTCTGTGCTGGCCCTGTCCGGCGACCGCCGGGTGCAGGCGCTGCTGGTCGCGTTCTGCTTTGGGGCGTTCCTGGAGGGGGCAGCCGGGTTCGGCACCCCGGTCGCCGTCTCGGCGGCGCTTCTGGTCGGAGCCGGGTTCCGACCTCTTCACGCCGCCGGGCTGGCGCTGCTGGCCAACACCGCCCCGGTCGCCTACGGGGCGCTCGGCACGCCGATCACCACGCTGGCCCGCGTCACCGGGTTGGACGAGTTGCAGCTCAGCGCCATGACCGGGCGGCAGTTGCCGTTCTTCTCGCTGCTGGTGCCGGCCTGGCTGGTCTGGGTGATGGCCGGGTGGCGGGGCCTGCGCGGGGCGTGGCCGGCGGTGCTGGTCGCCGGCGGGACGTTCGCCGCGGTGCAGTTCGCCGTCTCCAACTACCACGGCCCGTGGCTGGTGGACGTGGCCGCGGGCGTCGTGTCCCTGGTCGCCCTGGCGGTCCTCCTGCGGTTCTGGCAGCCGGCCGAGACGTGGCGGTTCCCGGAAGAACGCGGAACGGAAGACTCTCCTGAGTTCCGCGTTCCGCATTCCGCATTCCGCGATTACGCGAAGGCGTGGGTGCCGTGGGTGCTGCTGACCCTGTTCGTGTTCGCCTGGGGGCTACCGCCGGTCAAGGCGGCCCTCAACCAGCTCACCCCAAGCTGGGAGGTGCCAGGGCTGCACCACGCGGTCGTCCGCACCGCCCCGATCGTCCCGCAGCCGAAGCCGGAGGACGCGCGGTTCGACTTCGCCTGGCTGTCGGCGACCGGGACCGGCATCCTGCTGGCAGCCGTCGCGTCGGCGGTCTGGCTGCGGGTGTCGCCGGTGCGGTTCATGCGGGTGTGGCTCCAGACGGTGTACACGATGCGGTGGTCGCTCTTGACGATCGCGGCCATGCTGGGAATCGCCTTCGTCACCCGGTACAGCGGAATGGACGCGACGATGGGGCTGGCGATGACCCGGACCGGCGCCGTCTACCCGCTGTTCGCGGCACTGCTGGGCTGGCTAGGCGTCGCCCTGACGGGATCGGACACCGCCTCCAACGCCATGTTCGGCGGGCTGCAAGTGGTGACCGCGACCCGGCTGGCCGAGACGGGGGTGCTGCCGCTGGACCCCGGCCGGGCGGCGGTGCTGCTGGCTGCAGCGAACAGTTCCGGCGGGGTGATGGGCAAGATGATCGACGCCCAGAGCATCGTCGTGGCGGGCGCGGCGACCGGCCAGACCGGTCAGGAGGGGGAGGTACTGCGGTACGTCTTCCGGCACAGTGTCGCCCTGGCCGTGCTGGTCGGACTGCTGGTGTTGTTCCAGGCGTACGTCTGGACAGCGTCGATCCCGTAAGTGGGCGGTGCTTGCCGTGTAAGACACCCGTTACTCTTGTAGGGTGGGTCGAGTCTTTGAGGCCCACCGACCGGGCGAAGACGGTGGGCCACAAAGACTCGACCCACCCTACTACTGCATCCAGGCTTAGATGGTGGGTTGGGAGGGCGAGGCTCCTGCCGAGCCGTGGGAGCGCCCGGCTCGGCAGGAGCCTCGCCCTCCCAAGGTCAGCCCACCGATTCAGCCTGGAAGCTCTACTACAAGACCTCCGGTTGAGGTTACGACTGAATGAGGGGGGTCAGACCGCCAAACCGACACACCCACGAAGTGGCGGTCTGGCGGCCTGACCCCGGACGGTCGCGATCAGAATTGAGTATTGGACCAACGAGATCCGCACATGATCGAGACGCGCGACCTGACCAAGAAGTACGGCGACCTGTACGCCCTCGACCGGTTGACGCTGAAGCTGGACAAGGGGGACGTGTTCGGGTTCATCGGCCCCAACGGGGCCGGTAAGACCACCACCATGCGCATCCTGGCGACGCTCCTGAACCCGAGCTGGGGCGAGGCGAGCGTCTGCGGGTACTCGATCTACACCGGTTCGAAGGAGATCCGTCGGGCGATTGGGTACATGCCGGACTTCTTCGGCGTGTACGACGACATGAAGGTGATCGAGTACCTGGAGTTTTTCGCCGCCGCCTACCGGATCAAGGGGCCGGAGCGCCGCAAGAAGTGCGAGCAGGTGCTGGAGTTGGTGGACCTCGGCTACAAGCGCGACGCCCTGGTGACGAGCCTCAGCCGCGGTATGACCCAGCGGCTCGGGCTGGCCCGGGTACTGCTGCACGAGCCGCAGGTGCTACTCCTGGACGAGCCGGCGTCCGGCCTCGACCCGCGGGCGCGGATCGAGATGCGCGAACTCATCAAGGAACTCCGCGGGATGAACAAGACGATCAGGGTGTCGTCGCACATCCTGCCGGAGCTGGCCGACATCTGCAACAAGATCGGCATCATTGAACGCGGCAAGCTCATCTTCAACAACGACGTGGCCACCGCGATCCGGCAGGTGCGGCAGAAGCACGTCTTCTTCGTGTCGGTCGGCAAGGACCAGAACGAGGTGGCGGCGAAACGACTGGAGACGTACCCCGAGATCGCGTCGGCCGAGTTGATCGGCGAGGGGGAATCGATCAAGGTGAGCCTGCGGGACGAGCAGGAGGACGGCAGCTTCATCCCCGAGCGGCTGATCGCCGAGGGGTTCAAGCTCAAGAGCTTCAAGGAAGAGGAGATCAACCTGGAGAACGTCTTCATGTCGATCACCAAGGGGATCACCAACTGAGCCGGCCATGAGCGATCGGGTGCAGTGCCAGAACTGTGGCGGCCGGGTCAACCTGCCGGCCGGCTACTCGCGGGCGAAGATTCGCTGCCCGGGTTGCGGGTATTACGCCGACGTGCCGCCGGAGTCGCGCAGCGCCTCCGAAGCAGAACCTCCTCCGCCTGCTCCGGCACGGGCCACGCCCGTCCGGCCCGACCTACCTGCGGGCGAGCAGTACGCCTTCGCCGACTTGCCGCCCAAGCCCGTTCTCGCTCGCAAGGCCAAGCCGCAGCCCAATCCCCGCGACACCCGACCGTTCTTCGACCCGGACGAGCCCGGCGGGAAGCCGCTGCTGGAGGGGACTCAGGAGGAGCACGACGACGAGGTCCGTCCGTACGCCGTCCCGGGGACCGGGCTGAAGAAGTGCCCGCACTGCCGCGGGGATCTGCCGCTGGACTCGGCGTTCTGCGTCCACTGCGGCCGCGAGATCACCTCCGGGGCGAAGGCCGTCCGGTCGTTCCAGCCGATCAACCGGACCTGGCACGAGGGCTGGGCGCCGTTCCTGCGGCTGCAAATCTTCATCGGCCTCCAGGTCGTCAACGCGATCGCCGCGGTTGTCCTGCTGGCGACGTCGAGTCAGCCCGTGACCGACCTCGGCGGGCTGGCGTCACTGGTCCTGACGAACCTGTTCCAGATCGGGATGCAGGCGTTCCTGATCGGCAGCTACGACACGCTGACCGTGAAGCGGACGGCCCGGGGGCAGGCCACGATGCAGCGCACCCGACGGGTTGCCTTCTTCCCGTTCCAGCCGACGAAGTTGCCGTGGAAGCAGAGTACCAATGTCGGCATCGCCGGGGCCGACATCGGGCTATTCCCGAAGCTCCTGTGCCTGTACTTCGCGCTCAACGGTTGCTTCTACGTCCTGACCGGCGTGTTCTACTCGCCATTCATGCTGGGGCTGGCGCTGATCTACTTCGCGGTGGCGGCCGGGTTCTACTGGGTCGTGCTGCGGCCGAACCGGTTCGAGGTAAACCTGTGCGACGTGTACGGCTCGACCGACGAGATCGCCTTCCGCAGCCAGGACCGCGCGGAGGCCGAGGAAGTGGCGAAAACGATCGCCGACGCGACCGGCCTGTCCTACAAGCCGGCGCAGTAGCCCACCACCAACGGAGTCCCGCAGAGCGATGCGTATCCTCGTCACCGGCGGAGCCGGGTACATCGGCAGCCACACCGTCAAGCTGCTCCTGGGCCGCGGCCACGACGTGACCGTCTACGACAACCTGTCCGCCGGCCACCGACAGGCCGTGCCGGACGGCCGGCTGGTCGTCGGGGACCTGAAGGACGTGGACCACCTCGACCACGTCCTGGTGGTCAACCGGGTGGAGGCGGTCGTCCATTTCGCAGCGAGTTGCTACGTCGGCGAGTCGGTGACGGACCCGGCGAAGTATTATCTCAACAACCTGCAAAACAGCCTGAACCTGCTGGAGCGGTGCCGCCGGCACAAGGTGACGCGGTTCGTCTTCTCCAGCACCTGCGCCACCTACGGGGTGCCGGACGCGGTGCCGATCACCGAGGCGGAGAAGCAACTCCCGATCAACCCGTACGGCAACACCAAGCTGGCGTTCGAGCGGATGCTGGCCGACTACTCCCCGGCGTACGGGATGGGGTACGCGGCGTTGCGATACTTCAACGCGTCGGGCGCCGCGGCCGACGGCACGATCGGCGAGGACCACGCCCCCGAGACGCACCTGATCCCGATCGTCCTCCAGGTGGCACTCGGCAAGCGGTCGCATGTCGAGGTGTTCGGCACCGACTACCCGACCCCGGACGGCACCTGTGTCCGCGACTACATCCACGTCGAGGACCTGGCCCTGGCCCACCTGCTGGCGCTGGAGAAACTCCAACCGGGGGAGGGCCGGCAGTACAACGTCGGGATCGGTAATGGCTACAGCGTTCGCGAGGTAGTCCGGGTCGCGGAGGAGGTGACCGGCAAACGGATCGCGGTCAAGGAAGGCCCCCGCCGGGCTGGCGACCCGCCGCAGTTGGTGGCCGCGTCGGACAAGGTCCGCCGCGAGTTGGGCTGGGAGCCGAAGTACACCGAGCTGCGGCCGATCGTCGAGACGGCCTGGAACTGGCACAAGGACCACCCGGACGGGTACGGCGACTGACCCGCCCCAGACCCCCTAACTTCGCGGCCTGAGCCTACCCCTCACTCACTTGAACGGGGAGTGAGGGTTTCGCCGGCTTCGACACCTCTGCGGGCCGCGCCGCCGGCAGAACCCCTCAAGTTTCCGCCGTCCGGCTGCCGATACGGTCTCACGGGGGGAATCTGCGCCGGAGGGGGGATCGGGGATGAGCGACACCCGCACGTTGCTGGATCGGATCACGTCGTTCCGCGAACGGCTCGAACGTACGCCTAACCTGATCCCGATCGTCCTCCAGGTGGCACTCGGCAA